>NZ_JBFRSN010000931.1:0-733 GCF_041473595.1 Vibrio sp. 10N.222.46.A1 | reverse complement strand
GTACGACATCTCGGTCGAAAAGTTTCTTGCCATCAGTAATGATGTAGTGGAACTCATCTTCACCAATAAAACCTTTTGGGGCTTTATAAGTTACTTTTCCATTGGCGATTTTAAGTTCTGCACCCTGTGCTGAATATTTATCAACCTTATGGATAGAAATAGTGTCGCCATTCGCGTCAAAGTCATTTTTGAGCACATCTAAGCCAGTCGTGCTGTCTCGTTTTACGCTGAAATGGTCGATTTTAGCCGATGGAGGCAAAGGGTAGTCGGCAAGCCCAACCAAATTTCTTCTCAAACGGTTATTTTTATAACGTGTAAAGTTGATGTCATCAACATGAGCAGCGCCACCTTGAATACCTTCACCTTCAGCCGAGGTACTATGGCCTGTGCCTAAGTAGTGTGCGGTTTCATGTAATACAACGCCGTCTGCACCGATGATGTCACCAGGAGAGCGAACAATACTTCCGAAGTTTACGCCTAGAATCCAGTTGCCTTTCAGCCACAGCATTCTATGTTTGAGATCCCAACCTCGCGTTTTTCTTTGCTCATCCCACCATTTTATAGCAGCAACTCGAATAGGTTCATTCTCATGTTGGTAACCCCACGCCTTACAAGCGTCATGAGAAGCACTTTTTTTACAAGTTTGGTAATGGTCGTCCAGATAGCCCCACGTTTCGATCAACACATCATTGACAGAAAAACGCAACAAAGCATCTCGGCTCAACACATAGTC
>NZ_JBFRSN010000930.1:0-6878 GCF_041473595.1 Vibrio sp. 10N.222.46.A1 | reverse complement strand
TGATAAGTGAATCTCTGGTTTTTTGGGTGCTATTAATTGTTGTTTCAGTCTTCGATGTGAAAGAAAATCGGATACCAAATAAAGCTCTGATTTTATTTGTATTACTGTACTTTATTTTATTGATTAATGGCGGAATTTCTTGGGATTCACTTACGACTTCTTTAGTTGGCGCTGCAACCTTTTTCTTTTCAGGGCTTTGTTTATATTTTTTACGAGCAATGTCTGCTGGTGATGTAAAGCTATTGGGTGTGATAGGCCTGTATGTCGGTTGGGGTAATTTGCTTGATATTTCTTATTATATTCTCATTGCCGCAGGGATAATCGCTACATTTTACTTGCTCTATAATAGTGCAAACAGTGAATCTCTGACCGTTAGAAACTATTTTGAAGAAAAACTAATGTTAGTTAGTGGAATGTCAACCAGAACAAAGAATGTGTCTACGGTTCATTCTCGGTATTCAAATAAGGTGACGATGCCTTTCGCACCTTCAGTTGTTATAGGCTTAGCGATGTATAGCTATTTTACGTAATTTAAATTGAATCATTATTCGATGTGTTGGAGAGAACATATGGATATTAGTGGGATACCGTCCCCGAGTAATTTAAAGCCTCAAATATCAGCTCCTGTGGTTCCTACATCCATTGAAATGCTTGGTGTACCTGAGGTTGTGATTGAAAATTTATTACTCAAACACCTGTCCGCTTACCCTAAGTCAGATGTATTGGATCTATCTAACTATTTATGTGTGGTTACACATATTGTAGAAAATGGACTTGCGGTACTTAGACAAAAATCATTCATTGAAGTTTTTCAACCAACTTCAGCTTTAACGTTAGACTCATCTTCACACAGCCATGTCCGTTATTCACTGTCTGAAAAAGGCATAGAAGAAGCGGATTTAGCTTTCACTCGAGATGCTTACTTAGGACCTGTTCCTGTATCTCTCTCTCAATATAGCAATATTGTGAATCAACAAGATTTGCGCTCTGAATTGGTTACTCGACCGCATGTTGAAGCGGCTCTTAGTGACGTCTACGGAGTCGACAGAATGATATCAGTGTTGGGACCTGCAATTAATTCCGGCAGGGCTCTACTTCTTTATGGGCATGCTGGTACGGGGAAAACGTTTGTAGCAACACGTATCGTCAATGCTTTGCATACTTCGGTGTTTATCCCTTATGCCGTTTACGCCTTCGGTAATATTATTAAAGTTTTTTCTACGCAACATCATAAACCGCTAGACAGTAACGGTAGTGAAACATTGGTTTCTCTCAAAGATCAGTACGACAAGCGTTGGCTCAATTGTGAAAGACCCAATATCCAGGTGGGTGGAGAGTTGACCATGGATATGCTCGAAGTTAATCATTCTGAGAACAGCCGAGTTTGGCTAGCGCCTTTACAAGTGATGGCAAATAATGGGATTTTGGTTATTGATGACCTCGGGCGTCAACCAATGCCAGTGGACAACCTCCTTAATCGCTGGATTGTACCTATGGAGCACTACTTCGATTACTTATCGTTACCGAATGGACAGCAAGTTACGATGCCATTTGTGCTCACACTCGCTTTCTCTACCAACTTAAACCCGGATAAGATCAGTGACCCAGCGTTCTTGCGTCGGTTGGGTTATAAAATTGAATTTAAACCTCTTTGCCAACGAGACTATGAAGCTTTATGGATGAGTGTCGTTTCTGATAAAGGGGTAGAACTTCAAGATGGTTTTTTTGAGCGATTGTCTCAAATGCACACGCTATACAAAGTGCCGCTTTTCCCTTGCTTACCTAAAGATCTCGCTGGTATTAGCAAAGATATTCTTTCATTTGAGCAACTCCCGCCCGTTATTACTTTCGATATTCTTTCCATGGCATGGGAAGTCTATTTTACCTCTGATGGACACGAGGAAGAAAATAATGAATAAGAGTCAGGTATTCCTATTGTTTTTACTGTCCGTAGTATTCGGCTTAGCGGCTGTATTTTTTGCTAAGCAATGGATGGATAACCAAGTTCAACCGACGATCGAAGTTGAAGAGGTTGAACGTCACCCGGTTGTAGTCGCATCTCAAGAAATTGAAGCTGGAACCGTAATTGAAGATCAGTACTTAACGACGAAGCTGATGGAAGTGGATTGGATCAATGAAAATAATTACTCAGATCAAAACGAGCTAATTGGAAAAGTTGTCGCCAATACTATCTACGCAGGAGAGGTGCTTCATAAGTTGCGCTTTACCGTTCCTGGTGAAGGTTCAACACTCGCTGCGTTGATTCCTGAAAATAAGCGAGCAGTAACTATTCGAGTCGATGATGTTATTGGTGTGGCAGGGTTTCTATTACCAGGAAACAAGGTCGATATTCTTAATACCGTTTCCTATGGCAAAAACTCTGCGGCGACTCGAACAGTGTTGAAAGATATTAAAGTGTTAGCAGTAGACCAAACAGCAAGAACCAAAGAAAACAGCCCTATCATAGTTCGAGCGGTAACACTTGAGGTGACCCCAAAAGATGCAGAGAAGCTTCTTACGGCGAAGAGCAAAGGCAGTATTCAGCTTACCTTAAGAAACCCTCATGAGGTTGATAAAAAAGTCGTTCGTCGATACGTGCCTAGACCCAGTGTCACCATTATCAAGGGTACGGAAACATCCAGTGTGCGCGTCAAGGATTGAGGTGAGATATGAGAATTATATTAGCGTTATTTTTGAGCCTGATTTGTTTTTCGACCGCAAGTGTTGCTGCATTGCAAACGGGAAAAACAGTGACGGTTCCACACCATAAATCTACACATGTGGTGTTATCCGGCAAAGCGAGCAAGGTTTCACTTGGTGATCCTGATGTTTTGGATATCGTAATTTTAAAATCTAACGAAGTGTTTTTGATTGGTAAAAAGTTAGGTGCGACAAATCTGATGGCTTGGGATTCACGAGGACAGTTGATTGAGTCGATTAATATCGAGGTCACTCATGACTTAAATAGTTTGAAGTCCAAGCTGTATGAGTTTCTTCCTGATGAGACTATAGAGGTTCACAGCGCGCAGAATCGTTTGTTACTGAGTGGGCAAATTAGCAACCAACAGAAGATGAATGTTGCCATGCGAATTGCTGAAACTTACGCAGCAGGGCAAGCTGCAGACGACTCTAAAGAGAGTGGTAGTGAGCAAGTTGCTGCCACCGGAGTCATCAATTTAATGTCGATTGGTGGCGCTCAACAAGTCATGTTAGAAGTGACGGTCGCCGAGGTTCAGCGAAGCTTAGTGAGAAAGTTCGATGCCAATTTCCACTTCTTCCAGACCAGTGGCTCTAACTTTTCATGGGGTGCATCATCGGTTCCTGCTGGTGTATTAGGGGCTACGCCTGTCTTTGATATTCCAACCTCTACTGATTACGGGATTTTAGGCTCGTTCATTGATAGTAATACCCTGTTTACATTCGCCCTGGATGTAGCAAAACAGAATGGTGTAGCGAAAGTATTAGCTGAACCTAACTTAACCGCATTAAGTGGATCTAAGGCTGAGTTTTTAGCGGGTGGTGAATTCCCTATCCCTGTGCCAGATGAAGATGGTATTACGATTGAATATAAAGAGTATGGGGTCGGTCTGAAATTTATCCCAACGGTTCTGAGTGATAAAAAGATCAATCTAAACTTGGCTGTGGATGTGAGTGAAATTGCGAACAGCAGTTCATTGACTATCGACCCTGGTTCGACGAATGCGACGTATTTCATCCCTCCAATCACACGTCGAAGTGCCTCTTCTACGCTTGAACTTGCGGATGGACAAACTATTGGTATTGCGGGGCTTCTGAGTGAAAACGTGCGGGACGTCAGTAACAAAATGCCAGGTATTGGGGATGTGCCAATTTTAGGTCAGCTCTTCAATAGTCAAGAGTATGTATCTGGCGAAACAGAGCTTGTCATTCTTGTTACGCCTAGGCTCGCTAAACCCGTAGACAGAAGCAAAGTCACACTGCCAACTGATGCCTTTGTTGACCCGAATGACCTGGAATATTACTTGTTAGGTAGAAGCGCTTATATTGCTGAGCCTTCTGATTCTGAAGACAACAGTAATGTAAGTTCTTCTAAACCTATCACACCAACTGATGGTGGTAGTGAAGGTTCATTCGGTCATGATTTGTAAGGAGATAGATATGATTAGAACAATGATGGTCTTTCTCGCACTGGTATTAGTTGGTTGTGCGAATGACGCGCCTTTAGGGCAGTCGGTTGTTCAGTTGAAAGTGGAACAAACGTACAACCCGAACGCGACTCAAGAGAACTTGGAAGTTTTACCTGATGGGACTGGTGAGCGTATGCAAGCTAGTTATGACAGCTATGTGGGCAAAGGTGATGAGGATCTTTCCGGAAATAATAGCCAGGTTTTACAAAGCTTTAATTAGCGTGGAGGTACTTTATGTCGTATCAAGTATCAAATAGTCCCAAGAAGCAGGGAGGTTTGGTGGTCATCTTTGTGACCATTGCGTTACTCGTATTCCTTGCGGTGTCTGCTTTGGCGGTGGACATCAACCATATGCTAGTGAATAAAACGCGCTTACAGAATGCGGTTGACTCCGCTGCATTGGCTGCAGCCACTATATTGGATAACAGCAAAGACCAGGCTGCGGTATCTGCAGAAGTTACATCAACATTGAATGCTATGGCGGGAGCTTCTGGTAATCATGAATTTAATTTTTCTACAGCAGTGGTAAGTGTTGAATACTCCAATGACCCTCAAAGTTTTGCGGGGACAACTACGTTTGGTGCTGATGATGATGTTTATGTTCGCGTTAATGTTAGTTCACTGGATATGGATGAATTTTTCATTCAGATGTTTGGTTTAGCTAAAGATGTATCGGCAACAGCGGTTGCTGGGCCTAGTTCTGGACTGCAAGTCGTCAACAACATTGTACCTATTGGAGTATGTATTGGTGATGGAACTTCAGATAATGACATCAATGAAGACGGCTATGATGATGCGACCGGTGAAGCAATTACCAATGTATTTGGCTATGAAGTAGGAACCGTTCATGCTCTAAAAGTGGGTGATAAAAAACTGTCACAAATGGGGAATGGTAACTATCACTTGCTGGACTTTGGGTCTGGGGGAAAAACAGTAAAAGAGGCGTTGGCTGGTTATTACGACTACTCCGTAGCTATTGGCGATAGTGTCACTACCAAGCCCGGGGGAACTGTCGGCCCCACTGCTGATGGGTTGAACACTCGCTTTGGTGATTATGGTGGTGGTTTATCAAGTTCAGCTTATCCTTCTGATTATGTCACTACCGAGCCTAACTCCCAAATTAAGATAGATAAAAAAACGGGCGACATTAATTTTGATGGCTCTTATACCTATGCTCAATATGAGTCAGACACAAACGCATGTATTACAAACAATGGTTCGGGTTGTGTTTCTGGTGGTACAGCATGGCGACGCATTCTTCCAATTCCGATGGTCGATTGTTCGGGTAAAAGTGGTGGAGTAACCAGTTTTACCGTGCAGAAAATAGGGTGTTTCTTCTTATTGCAAAAGGCACCAAGTAACAATTCAGGAACCCCAGCAGTATTTGGTGAGTTTATACATTCTTGTAGTGTCGCTGGTGGCTCTGGTGGTTCTGAATCATCAACTGAAGGTCCATACAAAATTGTTTTGTATAAAGACCCTGATGGGGGAGGCTCTTAGTTATGAATAGGAAATTAAACAAGCAGCAAGGTCTCGCAGCTATTGAAATGATGATTGCAACACCAGTTTTATTGTTTTTCTTAGTGTTGGTTCTTGAGTTGGGAAACATTCTAATTCATTACAATGTGATATCTAAATCGGTTCAAAATGGGGCTCGATACGCAGTTAGCGAAGTTTATGGAACACAAGGTGGAGCATTGGCGCCGACTGCGGAAATTCAAAACATCGTGGTTTACGGGAAAAACACGGTAGGTACAGCCATACTTTCTAGTCTTGCAACTTCTGATGTGGTTGTTACTCCTCCCACTGCGGACAGTTATGTGAGAATAACGGTGAATTATGAGTATGTTCCTCATTTCTTATCTGTCCCATTTTCATCTGAAAGTTTATCAATTCCCTTGAGTGTGTCGTCCGTGATGAGGGTTTTTTGATGGAGTCAATCAAGAAACATAGCGGTTTAGCCATCATCGAATTTACGATTGTTTCTTGGTTGGTGTTTTTGCTGATTTTTCTGATTCTAGCTTTAGGGGCTTACGTATTTTCATTGCAGATTGTTAATGAGGCGACCAGAAAAGCAGCTAGGTTAGCGACCGTTTGTTACGTGCTAGATCGCGATAACATTGCGGGGGTTGTCGTAGAAGACATACCACTACTAGGCTTTAGTGATAGTAATTTGGAGGTCGCGTACTTAGATGCTTCTGGCGTTGAAATTACTTCTGATTTCGAAGCGAACCTGAGTGCGATCAAGTTTGTTAGAGCAAGAGCTATAGGTTATGGCATTCAACTGATCAGTAACCTAAGCTTTTTAGGGGCCAATGGTTTTCTTACTGCCCCTGCGTTTGAGACAATTTTACCAGCTGAGAATTTGGGTGTGATAAAGGCTGAAACAAATACTAGGACAAGGTGTCCGGAACCAGTACAGGGTGGGTAGTATGGGCGAAGCAATTGATATTTTACCAAGTGAAGACGATGCGATTCGCCTTAAAACCAACTTGAATGTATGGCTTATCTATAGCAACGAAAAATTTCATGCACATATGAGACAGCAATTAAAACGCTGTCGAAATGTTCATATCGACTCTTTTTCTTTGCTAGGTATGACTGAAGAGTATGTGAAAAATATAGATGCTCCCGATCTTATTTTTGTTGAAGCAAGTGGTGGTTGGGCTCAGAAAATGGTGGATCTTCAAAGCTACAACCTACAGTTAGAAG
>NZ_JBFRSN010000929.1:0-1196 GCF_041473595.1 Vibrio sp. 10N.222.46.A1 | reverse complement strand
CTGCTTTTGCTCTCTGCTCGGCGATCTTTCGCTGCTCGATTTCAGCCGCCATTTTTCGGTTCCAAAATACGATCACGAAAATGACCACAAAGATTCCAAGCCCGATGATCACCGACCATTTAGCGACTTCGCGTGGTGATAAGCCTTCTTGGTATTCATAGGTTAACCATTTGCTTTCCAAGCGCTCTAATTCATTGGCAGGCAGTGCTCCAATGGTTTTGTTGAGAATACTCAACAGCATGGGATGGCGGAAGTTCACTGCGAGAGCTAGTGGTGCGCTGTTTTGCTCATTAATGGTGCCAGTGATTTTGAATTGCCCTACATAGTCTTGATGCAATAAAGGTGCAGCATGATGAAGTGAAGCAAGCGCGAAACTGATGTCGTCTTTCTGTAATGCTTGGAAAGCGCTGACGTGATTGATGTAAGGGACGGCTAGGCAAGTAAGGCAGAGAGAAGGCAGAACTGTTGAGCCTCCAGAATTTTCAATCACACCAACAGCTTCGGTGCCACTTGGCGCAAAGTTGCCTAAGCGATCAGAGCGACTCAATAACACCCAAGGTTCAAAACTGTAAGCTTGAGTGAAGTCCATGTATCGGGCTTTATCTGTGGTTGGTGTGATGTTGGTTAGCACCATTGTCTCACCATTATTGAACGCGACCTCGGCCGCTTCTGGTGTTAGGTAAGTGGTACTTTCGAATGACACGCCAAGCACATTACTTATTAGGTTTAAGATGTCAGCAGATAAGCCTGAGTGTTGCTGTTGCTCATTGGTAAAGTCGTAAGGGTACCAATTGGAGTGTGTGCCTACGGGGATGGAAGGGTTGCTGTCGAGCCAGTTCTTTTCATCTTGGGTTAAATTCAATGTTCCATAGTTCAGCAGCATCGAATGTTGCGATGGAGCAAGCCATTGATTGTAGATAGATTGCAGTGAACCTACCTTAATGTCCTGTAAAGCGAAATTGATTCGGCTAAGCAATCTGTGCTTTCCTTTTTTGACCGCGAAATGCAAGTGATCTGCGGGAAGGTCAGGAAGTACAGATAATGTTAGTGAGTCTCGAGGCTGTTCTTGCAATAACGCAGAAAGTGCAAGCGCATCGCCAATGTACGCATCCACGCTATTCTCCTGAATCGCCGTGAATGCCGCTTGCGTGCTGTCTAATGTGGTAATTCGACTATCAGGAAGCAGGCTAGGAAGA
>NZ_JBFRSN010000928.1:0-1654 GCF_041473595.1 Vibrio sp. 10N.222.46.A1 | reverse complement strand
CGCGAGATGTTAGTGAGATTCGTCTAGCAATCAAATATAAGCCAGCTAAAGGCGCAAAGAAGCTGCTGAGCAAAAACAGCACCCTTTATCTCGATATTGTTGATTATCCGGGCGAATGGCTGCTTGATTTACCTTTGTTGGACATGGATTTTGATACTTGGAGTCAATCTCAATTTGCCGCGTTGAAAGGCGATAGAGAAACCTATTCGCAACAGTGGAACACAATACGTGGCGACATTGACTTGCTAGCCGAAGCAGAAGAAAAGAAACTGGTCGCGATTGCCGATAGCTATACTCAGTACCTTCATACTTGTAAGGATAACGGATTGCACTGGGTACAACCGGGTCGATTCGTATTGCCGGGTGAGCTTGAAGGCGCGCCTGTGCTGCAATTTTTTCCGTGCGCTGCTCCCGAGGGTAAGTTCTCAAAAACCAGCAACTATGCGGTTTTAAAAGCGCGTTATGAAGAGTATCAACAGAAAGTCGTAAAGGCGTTCTATAAGAATCACTTTGCCACGTTCGACAGACAAATCGTGCTGGTGGATTGCTTACAACCACTTAACGCAGGCTATGACTCTTTCATGGACATGCGTGGTGCGTTAGAACAGTTATTGAAGAGCTTTAAGTACGGGCGAAGCAATATGCTAAGACGCTTGTTTGCGCCGAAGATTGACAAGATCTTGTTTGCTGCCACTAAGGCTGACCATGTGACACCGGATCAACATCCGAACTTGGTATCGCTGTTACAGCAGATGGTACACCCTGCTTGGCAACAGGCGGCGTTTGAACACATCGACATGAGTTGCATGAGCATTGCGTCTATTCAAGCGACCAGCGCGGGTTATATCTCGTCAGGCTCAGACAATGTTCCGGCGTTGCAAGGTGTGACTTTAGATAATATCCCTCAAACCATGTATCCGGGAGAGGTGCCGCGTAAACTGCCAAACAAACAGTATTGGGAAACCAACCAGTTTGATTTTACGAGCTTTAGGCCGATGGAGCAGCACTCTGACGAGCCTTGTCAGCATCTAAGAATCGACAAGGTTTTAGAGTATCTCATTGGCGACAAGTTGAAGTAATTGAGGCAATTGAAATGAGTGAATTAAAAACGAAACAGGTCTTTGATGAACCGTTGAAGACCTCGTTCGATGAGCCGGATAAGAATGAAGTTACCCCAGATTTGGGTGCTCAAAAGCTATTCACGGAACAAGAGAAGTTTGTGCCCGTTGCACCACAAGTGGAAACCGACCTTGATGGTGACGCAGAGCAGCAACTGGAACAAGTGATTCGACCGAGTAAAAAGAAGAAGTGGTTTGGAACGGGTTTATTGGTCGCTTTCTCTGGTCTAGTTGGATGGCAGGCAATTGATTCGGTGATTACCGCGATTCAAACGGCTGACTGGCTTGCGTTAGGTTGGACTGGCTTTATTGCTGCCATTGCTTCATTGGGTTTAGGCGCAATAGGCAAAGAGCTGTGGAAACTGCGCTCACTTAAAGATCACTTTAGTGTGCAAGAGCAGAGTGAAGAACTACTCCAAAGCCAAAGTGTCGGTAAGGGCAAAGCGTTCTGTGAAAACATTGCCAAGCAGGGCGGTATTATCGCTGAATCACCCGCTTATGATAAGTGGCGAAACAGCATTAACCCAGCGCACAGC
>NZ_JBFRSN010000927.1:0-1488 GCF_041473595.1 Vibrio sp. 10N.222.46.A1 | reverse complement strand
AAGCAGGCGTTGTTTGCTCCTCAATGGCAGACCTTAGAAACTCCCGACGGCGATTTCCTAGACCTTGCATGGAGTGAATCGCCAGACGGTGACACGCCAAGCAATGATGATAAAAGTAACAAGCCAATATTCGTTCTATTCCACGGATTAGAAGGGAGCTTTGAGAGCCCTTACGCCAACGGGCTGATGAATGCATTTGCTAAAGATGGTTGGCTATCAGTGATGATGCACTTTAGAGGTTGCAGCGGAAAACCAAATCGCTTGGCTCGTGCATACCATTCAGGTGAAGTCGAAGATGCGCGCTTTTTCCTAAGGCATCTGCACGCGCAGTTCCCCAGCAACCCCAAAGTTGCAGTTGGTATCTCTTTGGGTGGTAACATGCTGGCGAATTATTTGGCTGAGTATGCCGACGACCCATTGCTGTCGGCGGCGACCATAGTATCAGCTCCATTTGACTTGGCTTGTTGTTCTAGTCGCATTGAGCAGGGCTTCTCCAAGCTCTATAAGAAGTATCTACTCAACTCTCTAAAATCAAACGCCTTGAAAAAAGTTAACCTGCTACAGGAAAAGCTGGGGGTCACAGCGGAAACCATTAAGAAGATCACCAAACTGTATGAGTTTGATGAACAAATCACGGCGCCTCTGCATGGGTTCAAAAATGCCCAAGATTATTATGCACAATGCTCCGCACTGCCTAAACTCAAGAAGATCAAACTACCAACTCAGATCATTCATGCCAAGGACGATCCTTTCATGACCGATGATGTGATTCCAAAGTTCGTTCTGCCTGATAACATCGATTATCGACTGTTTCAAAAAGGCGGTCATGTGGGGTTCATTACCGGCAGCACACTCAAGCCAAGATTTTGGTTAGAAGAAGCATTACCCGCCTACTATGAAAGTCTACAAGATTCGGCATAATGCATAATGACGAGTCTTAGTAAATAGCAGTAAAAATATTACTAAGCTCACTCATTTCTACAACAATAAACCTATCCATGAACATAAAAGAGAGAAGTATTTATGATCATCCCGTGGCAAGACATTGCGCCAGAGACACTGCAAAACCTCATCAAAGAATTCGTACTGCGTGAAGGTACAGACTATGGTGACGTAGAAGTTTCACTGCAAAACAAAATTGACCAAGTGAAACATCAATTAGCCTCAGGAGAAGTGAGTATCGTGTTTTCTGAACTGCATGAAACCGTTGATATTCAAGTCACAAAACGCTTCTAAGCTGCGCTCATAAAGGAGCCGTGTTATAGTGGTAAACGATTGCTAACAAGTAAGTTACTCAAAAGACAAGGGTTGTCATGTCCGCTAAACATCCAATTATTGCGGTGACGGGTTCATCTGGAGCCGGCACCACCACTACATCAGAAGCCTTCCGAAAAATGTTCAATATGATGGACGTGAAGGCGGCTTGGGTTGAAGGGGATAGTTTCCATCGCTTCACTCGACCAGAGATGGATGTCGAGATCCGTAAGG
>NZ_JBFRSN010000926.1:0-1184 GCF_041473595.1 Vibrio sp. 10N.222.46.A1 | reverse complement strand
GTATCATTTCACCGCGTAAAGGGTAATTGCTCTCTACGGCTTTAACAGTAACCAACTGCATCGAGTTATCACTGAATGCCATGGTTGAGAAGCGAGTTAACTGAGAGCTTTCTAACTGTTCAACCTGAGTCAGGTCTAATAAAGGTTGGGGGATTGGGTTTGCCGATACAAATACACTGTCGGCGGTTAACGCATCTTTGCCCTGCTTTACGATCACTTGTTCCATACGCTCAGCTAAAGCTGAAAGCGCGAACACACAAGCTATAATGAGCGTTAGAGCGATGGATACCGGCCATAGCTGACCATGTCGAATCTCTTCGATGCTCCATGAAAACAGTCGTTTATTCAGTCCGTGTGATGAATTCAATTTACACTTCCTCTATGTGACCGACATGCATTTTCAAGGTTCGTTGGCAACGCTGTGCGAGCTTAGGGTCATGCGTGACGAGAACAAGCGTTGTACCGTGCGATGAATTAAGTTCGAACAACAGCTCGACGATTTTCGCTGCCGTTTGTTGGTCTAGGTTGCCCGTTGGTTCATCAGCGAACAAAATTTTAGGCTTAATCATAAACGCACGAGCCAATGCTACCCTTTGTTGTTCACCACCGGACAGTTGAGACGGCAGGTGATCAAGCCTGTCTTTCAAGCCCACTGATTCAAGCAAAGCCGTCGCGCGTTCGATGTCTTCGTCTTCACCTTTCAACAAACAAGGCAGCGTGACGTTTTGCAGGGCAGAAAGGCTTGGGATCAATAAGAAGCTTTGGAAAACAAACCCAACGGATTCACTGCGGATTTTGGCTCTCGCTTCGTCATCAAGCTGTGATAGAGGTTGGCCTAACAAACTGATTTCGCCAGAAGTTGGCACATCGAGTCCTGCAAGCAGTGTCATTAACGTGGATTTACCCGCACCTGAAGTACCGACGATCGCAACCGTTTCACCCTCACGAATATCGATATCAACATGCTCTAAGATTGTTAAATGTTCTTGATTAGTAGACACTGTCTTCGAAACAGCTTCTGCTTTAATGATGGATGTATGCATGACTCGACTAATTTCCTTTTTATTCTTAATTATATTTTCAACCGCTTCTTTGGCTCAAGATACCGAGTTAGATTCTAAGTTACTGGTGCTTGGTGATAGCTTGAGTGCTGGTTATAACATGGACATCAAACAGAGTTGGCC
>NZ_JBFRSN010000925.1:0-374 GCF_041473595.1 Vibrio sp. 10N.222.46.A1 | reverse complement strand
GGGGGAATCCATGTAGCCGCGTTAAGTGGTGAGCAACGCCACCACAAAACTCAATTTGGACGCCGTAAACACTGAACTAAACCCAAACCCAAAATGCCAAGCGTGGGGAATCACTCTTAAATTGTTTGTTAGCAGTTTATACTTACACCACCTGTTTTTCTTTCAGTAAGTCTAAGTTACCTTTAAGGATTGACGAGAAGTCTGTTAATCGGTGATAAATAACCGTACCGTGACTTTTCATAGATTTTGAATCAGATGGATTGCAAGCTACTAACTTTTCCAATAAATCGGATAATTCATTACAAAACTTGTCTATTTCCGAGTAATAACCATCAAAAAGGATTTTATTCTTCCTCAAAGTAGTGATGAAATGT
>NZ_JBFRSN010000924.1:0-6819 GCF_041473595.1 Vibrio sp. 10N.222.46.A1 | reverse complement strand
GTCCCGTACATTGTAGCCAAACTAAAAAAGCCACTTTATGAGTACTATTAAACAGTTATTTGTATTAAACGCTGTCTGTATGACAGCGATGATGTCGATCATTCCAGTGATCGGTCCGATTATTCGCGAAGTTGGTTTAATGGAATGGCATGGTGGCTTGGTGGTCGCTATGTCGGGAATAGCTTGGCTTCTTAGCGCAAAAAAATGGGGGGAGACCAGTGACAAGAAGGGACGAAAACCCGTATTGCTAGTCGCTACTTTAGGCTATGCGTGCTCTTTTATCCTCATGACGATATGGCTAGATCTATCCCTGAAAACAACCTTTCACTCACTCATCATACTCATAGGAATGATCGTTGCTCGCACATTCGTCGGCCTGTTTTTAGCGGCTATTACTCCTATTAGCACTGCGTTAGTGGCAGATATTACCACGCCCAAAGAGCGACAAAGTGCCATGGCAAGTATTGGGGCAGCAAGTGCAATAGGGCTAGTTGCAGGGCCAGCTTTAGGTGGAATGTTATCTCAATACTCTCTGACACTGCCGTTGTACGTATTGTCAGTACTCCCATTCATCGCCTGGGTTATTATCAAGATCCGCTTACCTGAAACAACAATAATCCACGAGCCTTCCGAGAATACTATAAGCTTTTTTGACCAACGACTTCGCTTCCCGGCACTCGCTATGTTCGCTTGTATGTTTGCTGTTATAACAGCCCAGATCATCATTGGATTTTTAATACTCGACCGCATCCGAGATACATCGGAACAAGCAGCTCAGCTGTCTGGTATCGTTTTGACCATCACTGGAATCACGTTAGGTATCACACAAGCTTTCTTAGCCAAAATGAAAAATAACGTATTACTAAAGAGTTTCATGATGGGTCCAATAGTGGCATGTGCTGGTCTCTGTATTGTGTCAGTAGCACACTCAGCTACGCTTCTTATTACAGGCTATATATTTATGGCAATAGGGTTGGGACTCTTGTTTCCTGCGGTACAAGCTATCACCGCCAATTCAGTAGATATGAACGAACAAGGTGCAGCTGCAGGTACAATTTCTGCCATCCAAGGGCTATCTTCCATTGTGGGGCCAATCACTGCAACGATACTTTATCAATACAACCAAAGCCTCCCATATTGGGTCGCGGCTTCGCTGATGGCCGGGCTATTTCTGTTCGTACTCATGAATCAATCTAAATTCAATTCTCAATTTGAACACACTGATACAGAGATAGCGTAGAAAAATTAATGTCAGTCACAGTAAGTAAGTGAGCATAAAACTCTCAGGAAAAAGGCTTAAGAACAAGGCAGCTATTTTCGACAAGAAACTTCGATAAGTCGTTATTCTACAATCAAGATTTCTAACGATGTTATCAAGTGATTTAACAAACTAGGCTGACCCATTGTTTACTATTATAGGTATTGCTAATAGTGGTATTTGCTACGATTGGTCATATCTAGTGTAAATTGCAGCAGCTAATGAGACTAGACTAAGGCGAATATTCAGATACAAAAAACCAGCACTGCGGCTGGTTTTTTTAATGATGACAAATGCACCACATTATAAAGACTGCAGAGTTATAAATATTGGATTATTTATAACCTCACGTCATTAGATTAAGCGTTACCTTTTACCTGCACATTTAATTGCTCAGCAAAATCTAGCATGCGGTTCAATGGGATAAGGGACTTCACGCGCAGTTCGTCAGAAACGAAGATCTCGTGTTGCTCGCCACCATTCTCAAGCGCATTTTCAATCGCTTCAAGGCCGTTCATTGCCATCCAAGGACAGTGCGCGCAGCTTCGACAAGTTGCACCGGCACCTGCTGTCGGCGCTTCAATCAGTTCTTTTTCAGGAACCAGTTGCTGCATTTTGAAGAAGATACCTTTGTCAGTCGCGACAATCATCTGTGGATGAGGCAGCTCTTTTGCTTTCTTGATCAGTTGACTTGTTGAACCAACAGCGTCAGCCAGTTCAACCACGCTTGCTGGTGATTCTGGGTGAACCAAAATAGCCGCTTCTGGGTATACTGATTTCATTTTCTTCAAAGCATCAGCTGAGAACTCGTCATGAACAATACACTCACCTTGCCAAAGCAGCATGTCAGCGCCAGTTTGATTTGCGATGTAAGAACCTAGGTGACGGTCTGGACCCCAAATAATGGGTTTGCCTTCAGCGTCTAGGCTTTCAACGATTTCTAGAGCGATGCTCGACGTAACTACCCAGTCTGCACGAGCCTTAACAGCCGCAGAGGTATTCGCGTATACAACCACTGTATGGTCAGGGTGAGCATCACAAAATTCTGTAAACTTGTCTGCAGGACAGCCAAGATCAAGAGAACATTCAGCTTCTAGTGTTGGCATTAGAATGCGTTTTTCAGGTGTAAGAATCTTTGCTGACTCCCCCATAAAACGAACGCCAGCGATGATCAAAGTGCTTGCCGAATGGCGGTTACCAAACTTAGCCATTTCTAATGAATCGCCAACAAAACCACCAGTTGCTTCAGCTAGGGCCTGAATTTCAGGATCTGTGTAGTAGTGTGCAATTAGAACTGCATCTTTTTCTTGAAGTAGTGTTTTGATGTTTGCGATGTGGGCCTGCTTCTGAGCGTCGCTCAGTGGAACTGGCTTAGGCGGAAACGGGTAAACTGTATCGATTTTATCTAGTATATGACTCATTGCTCTTGCTCTACGCAACTTCTTCCGAGAATTAGAGTATTCTACACAGGACAGCGATTGGGATCAAAAAGGATTGGTTTCAAGCGATGACTAACTAATGCTTAAAACGCATAAACAAAGCGATGCGTTGGCATTACAAAGAAGAGAAGTAGACACAAAACGAAAGTGATCAGATATAAAAAAGAGGTACCTGAGCACCCCTATTTTGTTTACAAGTGGGTTTTAGCCACTTTAGCCGAAGCACTGTTTGGATACTCGGTTACAACTTGCTGGTAATATTTCTTAGCTTGCGTCGCGTTGTTGTTACGCGTAGCTATGTCACCAAGCTTAACCAGAGCATCAGAGCGCTTGTTGGAGTCTTTGTATGACACAACAGCGGCAAAGCTCTTCACAGCTTCCTTATCTTGCTTTTTAGCGAAATAAAGCTGACCTAACCAATAATGGGTGTTAGGCGTGAAGGTCGAGTCTGGGAAGTCTTTTTGAAACTTTTGGAATGCTGCAATAGCACCCGTGTAGTCTCGCTGCTTTAGAATCATATCTACAGCATTCTGATAAGCTGTTTGCTCATCAACATCAGTACTGAACGTACCAGAAGCATCCTTAGAGCCTTCGCTCGCTGCTACTGCTACCGTTGCTGTTCCTGCTGCTTTCACCTCGCCTCTCACACGATCCAGTTCAATGAACAATTCACGTTGGCGCTCGAGCATTTGTTTCATATCGTAGCTGTTTCGCTCCAACTCACCACGAAGTTCACTGATCTCCAGTGACATATCGTCGATTTGCTGCTGCATTTGAAGCTGAACGAGATTACGATTTTGAAGCAAGCGCTCTAAACGCTCAATATCTGATTCGTTAGATGCTGATCGAGAGGAAGATGATGAATTTGTTGCGGTGCTATTGAGATCGGATACTGGAGCTGGTGCAGCGAACGTAGTGTTCGCTGCACTTGCCAGTAACGAAAGCAAAATGACTCGCTTTGTGTTACTGAACATGAGGCAATTCCTCAATTATATAGCCTACTGAAATTAGTAAACTAGTACTGCACGACGGTTTTTAGCGTACACGTCTTCAGATTGACCTAGAAAAAGTGGCTTCTCTTCACCGTAGCTTACGATAGAGATTTGGTCTGCTTGAACACCTAGAGCTTGTAGGTATTTCGCTACAGCTTGTGCACGACGCTCACCAAGTGCGATGTTGTACTCAGGAGTACCGCGCTCATCAGCATGACCTTCAACAGTAACGTTCATATCAACGTTCTTAACTAGGTATGCTGCGTGAGCTGCAAGCATTTCTTCGTAGTCGCCAGCGATAGTAGAGTTGTCGAATGCGAAGTAGATTGTTTGAGTTTCGCGTAGCGCTTGCTCTTTAAGCTCTTGCTCAGACAGTTGACCGTTAGCGTCAATTGGCGTTACAACAGTTGTATCTACGTTGCCTTCTGAACCTGAAGTTGTTTGGTTGCTTTCTGTGCCAGATGTTGCAGAAGTTGCTTCATCAGTTGAGCTACATGCCGTTACTGCCATCACTGGTAGTGCAATCATCAAGCCTTTAAGAACTTTGTTAAGTTGCATCTTTTTTTCCTTACGTTATCAAACTTAGTTTCTACAGCGACTAAGTGCTATAGATAGTTAAATGCCACAATAGTTAACACTATCAATAGCTAAAAGAATGTATCAAATCGACTAGAGAAACGGTGACCACGAAGGCGCTCTTACGCGTCCGTTCGTTGCTGGTAATCTAGCCTTAAAACGACCATCGATAGAAACCATCGATAGTACGTTTGTTTTGTTGTAAATAGAGCTATAGATAACCATACCTCCATTCGGTGCAATACTTGGAGATTCATCTAACAATGTTTTTGTTAGCACCTGAACCGCACCAGTTTCCAAATCTTGTTTAGCCAAGTTAAAACCCGAGTTGCTGCGATTAACCATAATCAGGAATCGTCCGTCAGGGGTGATCTGGCCACCTAAGTTTTGGCTACCTTGCCAAGTAATACGAGATGTCGAATTATTTGACAAATTTACATTATAAATCTGTGGTTTACCACCACGATCAGATGTGAAAATTAGAGACTTGCCATCTGGGTGCCAAAATGGTTCAGTATTGTTAGAACGACCGCGGGTAATTTGAGTCAGCTTACGGCTAGCAAGGTCGAGTGTGTACACCTGAAGACTGCCTGTTTTCGACAATACCAACGCCAATGTTTTACCATCTGGCGAGAATCTTGGCGCACCATTATGACGAGGGTATGACGTCACTTTCTCGCGCTCACCCGTATAAATATTCATTATGAATATTTCAGCTTGGCCATTTTGGAAACTCACATACGCAAGCTTCTTACCGTCTGGCGACCATGCTGGTGACATAAGAGGCTGCTTAGAACGAAGCACCAAACGCTCGTTAAAGCCGTCGTAGTCAGCAACACGAAGCTGGTACGGGTATTTGTCTTTGTCGTTCACAACTACGTAAGAAATACGCGTTAGAAACGCCCCTTTCTCACCCGTTAGCTCTTCATACACTAAATCAGAGATTCGGTGTGCGTACTCTCTCAAGCGTTTACCAGGCACTGTCGCTTTCTTGTTGAACAGCACATGATCTTTAGAAAGTACTAATTGGCCTTCATCGCTTAGTGCACGGCTTTGCCCTTTAGTCAGTTGACCACGAACAATGTCGATCAGTTGGTAGTTCACCACATACTGCCCTTCGGCATTTTTAGTGATGCTACCGGTTAGCAGTGAATCAACACCTAGGTTAGTCCAAGCATCAAAATTCACCTCGGTTTCGCTGTAAGGCGTTTGAGGCATTTTACTTGTCGCAACTGGGCTGAATTTACCACTGCGTTGCAAGTCAGAAGCGATAACTGCTGACACATCGTGCGGCAATGGTCCTGCGCCTTCCCAACGGAAAGGAACAATAGCGATAGGTCGTGCAGAGTTAATACCATCTGTAATAACCAGCTCCAGTGCCGCATGGGCAAACTGGCTGCTTGTAGCTATTAAGAAAACAAAACTCAGTAATAGTTTCTTTAACACAAGTTCGTCCTTTTACTCTGGTGATACAGTTAAGTTAATGTCTTTCAGTGATTTTATAATGTCTGGGTCCTTAGGTAACGGGTAAGATTGCACTTGTGCTACCGCACGCTTCGTTGCCGCACATAAGCGACTGTCACCATCTAAGATACTCAATCTACCTAATATCGCATTAGATCCCGTTGGAATAAGCTTTAGGTTTACTCGACATGAACGACCTCTGTAGCTGTCTTCTAACAACAAGTTTTGTTGAATGAGTTGAGTATAGATAGCACCATAACGCTGCGCTTCATCACTAATAAATTGTTGTCTAGCTGAAGAGTTTTGAGTCGCTTCAGTTTCAAGCCCAGCAAAAATATCGTTCAACGCCGCTTCTTGCTGTTTACGCTCTTTCTCCGCTCTTGCTGCAGCTTCTTTCGCTTTACGGGCTTTTTCTGCTGCGGCTGCCGCTTCCTTCTCTTTCGCTATACGTTGTTTCTCAGCACGCTCAGCGGCTTCTTTTTCTTTACGAGCTTTTTCAGCGGCCTCTTTCGCGGCTTTTTCTTTCGCCACGCGTTCTTGTTCAGCTTTAGCAATGGCCGCTTCTTTTGCCTTGCGTTCTTTTTCTGCTTTCACAACCGCGGCTTCTTTCAACTTACGATCAGCTTCTGCTTTAGCGGCTTTCTTTTTCTCTTGTTTTAAGCGAGCCTCTTCAACTTTACGTTGCTTTTCATTTTCAACTCGACGCTTTTCCGCGTCGCGAGCCGCTTTGGCTTCTTTAGCTTGCTTTTCTTTCAGCTTTCGAATGTTCTCTTCTTCAGCTTTACGATTTTTTTCAAGTCGTTCGCTTTCACGTCTTAGTTTATCTAAACGCTCTTGCTCTTTTTTGCTCGCCGCTTCTCTTTGTTGACGAATCTGTTGAGCTTGCTGGCGAACCAACTGAGGATCAATCACCACAGCTTGAACCATCTGCCCTGTAGGCTTTGGCTCTGACATGGTGAAATCCGCTCCCCAAATGAGCGCAACGAATAAAACGACGTGCAGCCCAAGAGAAATAAGAAGCGGTGATCTAAAATTATTGGATTTTTTATTATTCGCTTTCATGAATGCTACGGAGCTATTCCCTTATATC
>NZ_JBFRSN010000923.1:0-1551 GCF_041473595.1 Vibrio sp. 10N.222.46.A1 | reverse complement strand
GCTAACTAATGCTTAGCCTATTATCGCTTATGTTTCTTCACAGCAATAGTTAAACGACTTGTACAGACTAAGCGTTGACGCTCATCCGTGATGTTTATCTGCCATACTTGGGTAGACACACCTAAGTGAATAGGCTCAGCAGTACCGACAACATGGCCATCGCGCATTGATCTAACGTGGTTTGCGTTGATATCTAGCCCAACGCAATAGTAGCCTTCTGGAACGCAAAAATTAGCAGCCAATGAGCCAAGCGTTTCTGCTAACACAACCGATGCGCCGCCATGGAGCATACCTAAAGGTTGGTGGGTAAAATGACAAACCGGCATGGTTGCCACCAAAGAGTTGTCGTTGACCTCGGTGTATACAATATTGAGGTGTTCAATTAAGGTATTTTTTGAGGTCGCGTTGAAGATCTCTAGGTCAACGGGCTTTTTCCAAATACTCATGTAGGTTCCTTAATTATTGGCTTTGTTATCGCGTGTGCAGTTTTATCATCGTTAATAGGTTGATAAAACCAATAACGTTAGCATTATTGCTGGGATTATTACCGAAATAGTTATCTTACTGCTACTAGCTATTACACAAGTTGATGTTAACATGCATAAAAACCGAATACACGGAGGATATTGTATGACGTCATGGATGAAGTTTGCCTCGCTTCTTACACTCGCTGGGCTAAGTGCATGCAGCGCTTCCCCAACAGGCAGAAACCAATTACTGCTTTTTTCAGATAAAGATATGTCTCAGCTTGGAGCACAGTCTTTTGAACAAATGAAGAAAGAACAACCCATCAGCAAAGATGCAAAAACGAACGCTTATGTACAGTGCGTCGCAAACAGCATCACGCAATACATTCCTAAACAAGGTTTTAGTGAATGGGAAGTTGTTGTCTTTGACAGTGACCAAGTAAACGCATTCGCCCTACCAGGTGGAAAAATTGGCGTATATACCGGGTTGCTTAAGGTAGCGGTTAATCAAGACCAACTCGCGACAGTTATCGGGCACGAAGTGGCGCACGTTTTAGCAGACCACAGTAACGAGCGCCTATCTCAGTCTCAAATCGCTAACACTGGTTTATCGGTTACTAGCATCGCATTAGGCACATCAGAATACAGCCAATATCAAGGTATGACGATGGCTGCTTTAGGTTTAGGCGTTCAGTATGGCGTTATTCTACCGTATGGGCGAACTCAAGAATCTGAAGCCGATGTTGTTGGCCTAGAGTATATGGCTAGAGCTGGATTCGATCCTAACCAAAGTGTCGACTTATGGCAAAACATGGCGAAGGCATCGGGTGGTAATCAGCCCCCAGAACTGCTTTCTACACACCCTTCGCACAGTACGCGTATCAAAGATCTGCAAGCGACGATCAAAACGCTTCCCCAATCGGGTTCTCCAAGACCAAATTGCAAAACGTAATTTTACATTTGTTTAGACGCTAAACTTCGAATACAAAAATGCCCTATCCATATTGGCTAGGGCACTTTTTTGTTTTGGTTCTTGTTAAGTACCAAGAATTTGCAATGGTAGGCTTAATAGTTGATCACCAGT
>NZ_JBFRSN010000922.1:0-619 GCF_041473595.1 Vibrio sp. 10N.222.46.A1 | reverse complement strand
GCGCCTAGCGACCAAAGTTGGATGTGTTGGTTGTCTGCTGTTGGAAGCGTGCCAACGTTTTTAATTTTTGTCGTTTGATCGAAATTTGAATCAAGGAAAGATAAGTTCCAACGATAGTTATCACCACTTAATTGAAGGTTTGCACCAAACATTCGATTTGTTTCGAATTCCAGCTCGGTTGTCGAATTGAACTCTACTTCATTCTTATCTTTGATTCCGACAAATGGAGAGAGTTGTAGGGTAGCTTCATCGGTTACATCATGAGTCCAACTCACTTTGACACCGTTGAAAGCGGTAATACCAAGAACGCTGTTATACACCTCTGTCGGTGGTCTTGCCGTCATATAGGCTTGGCCAACATAATAGTATTCAGAGGCAAGGAATAGTGGCAGTCGTAATCGACCAATACTCACATCGAAGTCGTTAAATTCATAGCCCAAGTAAGCCCACTCGAGTTGAGGATCACTCCAATCATATTGGGGTGGTTTGACAACTTGTACGGAAGCTTTAAATGAGTTGTAAAAGTAATCGAGTTGAACTCCAAGTGTGGTATCACAGTCATAACAATTTTCATCGGTAAAACCATTGTTGATGATTAAAGGGGAGTCGTTATCTGATG
>NZ_JBFRSN010000921.1:0-2018 GCF_041473595.1 Vibrio sp. 10N.222.46.A1 | reverse complement strand
GGTATGGATGGAAAACCTTGAAGGCGGCATCGAATACCTCAAGCAAGTCGTGATTGAAGACAAGCTCAATGTTGCTGAAGAACTTGAAGCTGACATCGCTCTCAACATCGAAAAATACCAGTGTGAATGGAAAACCACCATCGAAAACCCTGGAAAAATGAAGCGTTTCCAGCACTACATCAACAGCGAAGAAATGGACACTAGCCTGTCATTCATCAAAGAACGAGAGCAACGCTTTCCAAAGCCAAGTTTGAGCTCTTCTGTTGATTCACAACGCGATGAAAAGCTAGCCAACGCAGACCAAATCGAAGTGACTGAGGTTTCGTAAGCCTCATTGACGTGTGAGTGAATCAGTAACAACTAAACCCAATATCGATAGTCGACAGCGGCGCAGCCCAAGAAAACTGCTGTCGGCTATCACGCTAATTAAATTGATTATTAGTTTTATGTTTTGACTAGGAGAAAATCATGGAAAATTGGACAACCGTATGCAACACCCGGGACCTAACCCCAAACGGTGGTATTTGCGCCAAAGTAGACGATAACCAAGTGGCTATTTTTTACTGCAAGCGAAGTGACACGCTTTATGGGCTCTCTAATTACGATCCTGTTGGTAAGGCGAATGTGATGTCACGTGGTATCATTGGTTCATTAAGCGGTGAGCCTTACGTAGCCTCACCCTTATACAAGCAGCATTACCACTTAGAAACTGGCGCGTGCCTTGAACAACCCGATCTCAAGCTCGTGAAATTTGAAGTTCGCAAGCAAGGAGAACAGGTTCAGGTTCTCGCACCGCTTGCTATCGCCAGTTAACTAAACGCCGACACCATCATGTAAACGCTTTATCAGCGTGAGCAATTTCGGCACAGGGTTTAGCCACATGAATGCGTTCGAATTTCGGAAGTAACGCACGAGCTAAAGCCGGGTAATTTTCCAGATTTAAAGGATTTAAACCATGGATAACACAAAATTTTCGCTGCTTTCATTTACGGGTAAGATGAAAACCTTACACCTAAGTTGGATGGCCTTTTTTATCACCTTTGTTGTGTGGTTCAACTTTGCCCCACTACTGCAAATGGTAAAAACGTCGCTTGGTCTTTCTACTGAAGAGATCAAAACACTGCTTATTCTCAACGTTGCATTGACCATTCCGGCGCGTGTCGCCATTGGTATGTTAACCGACAGATACGGCCCAAGATTGGTCTACTCTTCGCTACTCGCTGTCTGTTCAATCCCTTGTTTTATGTTTGCTATGGCAGACTCTTTCATTCAAGCGGCGATTGCTCGTTTCCTATTAGGCTTCATTGGTGCTGGCTTCGTCGTTGGTATTCGCCTTGTGTCTGAATGGTTCCCACACAATGAATTGGGTACGGCTGAAGGTATTTACGGCGGTTGGGGTAACTTCGGTTCAGCAGCAGCAGCGTTTACCCTTCCAACTCTCGCTCTAGCGTTTGGTGGTGAAGACGGCTGGCGTTATGCGGTTGGTATTACTGGCGTAATGAGCTTAGCGTTCTCGTTTGTGTTCTACAAAAACGTAACGGATACACCAAAAGGTTCTACTTACTTCAAACCAGCTCAAGTAACAGCGATGGAAGTGACATCAAAGGGTGACTTTTTCTTCCTACTTATTATGAAGATCCCAATGTATGCCGCTTTAGCGCTACTGACTTGGAAGCTATCACCAAGCAACATCAACATGTTATCTGACATGGCGGTTTACTCTGTGTATGCAGGTTTAGCCGCACTTTACGTGTACGAAGTGTCGCAAGTTTGGAAAGTAAACAAGAACGTATTTAAAGAAGAAGTACCAGAGATTCACCAGTACAAATTCAAGCAAGTTGCGGTACTTAACGTATTGTACTTCGCGACATTTGGTTCTGAACTGGCTGTTGTTTCTATGCTGCCACTGTTCTTCTCTGACACCTTTGAATTAACACCAGTTCTTGCAGGTATGGTTGCATCGGCTTATGCCTTTATGAACCTAATGTCTCGCCCAGGTGGTGGTTGGATTTCAGATA
>NZ_JBFRSN010000920.1:0-3477 GCF_041473595.1 Vibrio sp. 10N.222.46.A1 | reverse complement strand
GTTACTTGACTTTTCAGGCCAATATAATCTGCAGCTTCCCTTATTTCCAAGTCATTTAAATTGGAATGACTGACGCCTAAAGCATGCTTGAGCTGTGTCTTGGTCGACTTTTTGTGGAAATAGTTACCCGCATAAACGACGGCGTCGATTCCGCCATTATCTTGTGTGATAGAAGCGTCCTGATTGATAGAAGCATCTTGAGTGGTAGAAACGCTATTTTCCGTTGTTGATAAGGTCATATCCATACTTACCTCTCTCTTAGCGATTCTGCTTGGTATTCACGTATTGGGCTCAGCAGGTAGTCGATAACACGACGTTTATCCGTTTTTATTTCCGCAACGACGGACATGCCTGGTGTCAACTCAATACTTTTACCGTTGATTAAGATGTTGTTATTCTTAAGCTTAACTTGGGCTGGGAAAATGAGCCCCAAGCGTTCGTCTGTAGTAGAATCACGAGAAATACTCAATAGCTCAGCTTCGATAGTACCGTAACGAGTGTATGGAAACGCATCTACTTTTACTGTCACTGGCTGTCCTGGGTAAACAAAACCTACGTCTTTATTGAGAATTTGTATTTCCGCCTGCTGTACTGCATTTTCAGGGACAATAATCATTAAATTTTGTGCTGGTTGAAGTACTGCTCCTAGCGTGTAAATACTGAGTTGCTGAACCGTACCATCGACAGGAGAACGGATGATTTCTAACTGTTCACGCTCACGAACTTTAGACAACTCCTGAGCTAAACCCCCGAGTTGCAATTTCGCTTGTTTTCTTTTTTCGAGCCATTCTCTGTGTTTTTGTGCTTTGAACCCCGTCAGCCTTTCTTCAAGACTATGGTATTGCGACTTTAGAACCTCTAATTCAGCTCGTTGTTGCGACACTTGGCGCTTAACTTCCAGTAGCTCTTTTTCTTGCTCTAGATACTCTACGTGTCCAATGACTTTTATTTGATTCAACGTTTTTCGTGCCGCGAGTCTCTGACTAATATTTTCGGTTAACTGAATTAATGCGTTGATGTCACTTTGACGAGCCGCTTGTGATGTTTTGTTGACCTGCATTTCTGCTTTGATACTTGCCAGGGTCGACTCATATTCACGTTTCTCACTCAAGAAGTTTTCATTGATCAACGCTTGTTGTTCGAGTGGTAAGGCCGAAAATAATAGGTCCTTAGAGAGTGGCAGGCCACTATTCAAAGATTGGTATCGAATTAGGTCATTAGTTTGAAATTCAGACTGAGTGATTAAACGGGTAATGTCTTGATTGATGCCTAGGGTATCAAGAGTAAGAAGCGGCGCGCCTTTTGTCACTCGTTGCCCATCTTTTACGTGAATAGAGAGAACCCGGCTCTGCTCATAAGATTGAATCACTTGTGAGCGGCCAGAGACAACGAAACGTCCGGTAGCTGTCGCTTGTATATCTAATTTCCCCCAATACGCCCAAATTAAGACGGCAACGACTCCCAAGCTGAGCGTGATGGCCGTTATGCGAGCAAATGGTGAAGGAGGACGTTGTGATAAGGCGAGGTGCGCAGGCAAAAATTCGTAATGCTTCTCAGTCGCTTGGTTTATTCTAAATTTGGCTAAGAATCGCTTGATGACACTTTTCATGCGTTTGAATCCTCTTGCTTGAGCTCTTGCTGAAGTTGCCATAATTGTTTGTACTGTTTGCCCAATGTGATTAACTGTTGATGGTTACCTTGCTCGACGATATTACCTTGGTGTAGAACGATAATTCGGTCGCAATCTCGTACGGTGGATAACCGGTGAGCGATAGTGATGACCGTACGGCCCTTCGCGATATTTGCCATATTGGATTGAATCAACGCTTGTGATTCGTCATCCAGTGCACTCGTGGCTTCATCCAGGATCATGATTTTGGGATCTGAAAGTAGAGTTCGCGCAATCGCCAGGCGTTGTCTCTGTCCGCCAGAAAGGGACTGCCCACCTTCGGCTAAGATCGTGTCATAGCCGATTGGGAGCTTCATGATAAATTCGTGAGCTCCAGAAAGTTTTGCCGCTTCGATAACCTCTTCTAAGCTAGCTTCAGGCTTCGATTGGGCAATATTTTCGCAAACACTTTTGTTAAATAGATAGTTTTCTTGCAGAACTATGCCGATTTGTTGGCGCAGTTGCTGGATGCCAATTTGATTAAGTGGTGTGTTATCAACCGTTATTAACCCTTTTTCTGGGCAGTAGAGTCGTAGCAGTAATCGAGCTAGAGTACTTTTCCCTGAGCCTGATGTTCCCACAACGCCTAATGTTTCACCTGCTTGGATATCTAGCGACAAGTTGTTCAGGGTCGGTGGGATATCTGGTTGGTAACGAAATAGGATGTTTTTGAACGAAATTGCGCCTTGTAATGCAATCGTATCGCTCCCTGTGTGCTGCTCCACAGGTAAATTAAGCATGTCTCCCAATTTTTCTAGTGCCACGCGCGTTTGAATAAATTGCCCCCATAACTCAACCATGCGTGATAAAGGTTGGGCTATATGGTTTGTCATCATATTAAAAGCGATCAGTTGTCCGATAGTCATTTCCAATGACAGTACTTCTGTTGCCCCTAACCACAGAACTCCAACACTTGTTACTTTCTGGATGAGTTGAACGACATGGTTGGATCGGTTGTTGAGTTGCTGAACCACGTACCCAGTAGAGACCATTTTTTCCGTTTGATCGTCCCAACGGCGAACAAAACGAGGCTCTACGGCTAAGCTTTTTAGAGTTTCACTGCCAGCCACTGTCTCTGTGAGAAAAGAGGTATTTGCAGCGGCGTGCGTAAATTGCTCTTCTACCGCCGCTTGCATTCGAGGTGTAAGCCACCAAGCGAGCAATACGTAAAGAGGGATGGTTGCAATAAATAGCCATGTGAGAGGAGGTGAAAGCAAACTCATTACATAGAGAAAGACAAACATGAACAAGAACTCGACCGTTAAAGTAAACATCGAGCCTGTTAAGAATTCTCGTACAGTATCAAGCTCGCGCACGCGAGTTACGATAGCGCCTACTTGACGTGTTTTGAAGAACATCAAAGGAAGGCCAAACAAGTGCTTTACTAACTTAAGTCCTAATTGAATATCAATTCTATTGGCTGTGTGCGCATATTGATATTCGCGTAAGCCGCGAAGTAGAACCTCTACAATGCCAGTGATCACAAGCCCTATCACAAGCACATCAAGGGTTGACCAAGCTTGATGTACAAGCACTTTATCCATCACAACCTGAAAAAATAGCGGTGAGATTAAGGCGAGTATTTGCAATACAAAAGAAAACAAAAAAATTTCCCCGAGTATTCTTTTGTGTTGCAAAAACTCAGGAATGAACCAGGCGATATCAAAACGTGATTGAGCTTGTTTTATCTCCAGCCATCTGTGGTTCCAAATTGAATTGAGTTCGTTATACGAAATTATTTCAGGAGTTTCTTTATTAGGTCTTTGTATTAAACACTTATCTTTATTAGATTTTGCTAAAGTTAATGG
>NZ_JBFRSN010000919.1:0-4800 GCF_041473595.1 Vibrio sp. 10N.222.46.A1 | reverse complement strand
CTAGATGCTAGATGCTAGTTTGGCTTGTAAATCTTGTTGGACAATCTTAATTGCTTCTAACGCAACCTTTGGGTCGATTTCGTTGCTTTCGAGCAGATAGATCAGGTCGACAGCTAACTTAACTTCTTCTGGGGCGTTATCCAGTGGTGATGATGGGTTATCAGTGTTCATTTCGCTTGGGGTTCTCTAAGTTAATCAGTCTCTCAATATTTTTCATTGAGTCTTCGCAGCGTTCTAATCGTTCTTTTGCTAATTGCCAAGCCTCGTCCGCTTTTTTCTTACTGTGGCGAGGCGCAGAATCAAACGCTAACTTGCGTACTCGTACTAAATCAACCAGTCGCTTTTGCCAATCTTGGTGCTGAGCGAGTTCGTTGTATAGGTCGTTAAGGTTTTTTCCTGACTTACTTTTTCGATCTAACCTTAAATCATGGTTGGCTAGTTCTCTTTGGATTGCAGCTATCTGATTAGTGAGTTTTTCTGTCAGGTAGTTGGCCCGAGAAGCAGTAAGTTGGTTTGTCGCTTGTTCTCGAACAATAGTGTTGTACGTTGCCTGAGTTTCGAGTGCGTAGGGCAGTAAAATAGAAGAGCTGCACTTAAACAAGGTTCTATCGAACAAGGCTTGATGATAAGCCCCTCGAGATTTATCAACCTGCGAGCAATGGCCAATTAAGGTATCAATGACGCTTTTTAATTTAGAGAAGTGATTCATTTTACTTACCTTGGGCGACTGGGCTATAAGGTTACAAACCAAGCTTCGTAAGCCAGCTTAATCGCAAGTACGCTTACAACAGTAACAAAAACAGGTCGTATAAATGTAGCACCGAAACGAATAGCAGAATGTGCCCCAACAAATGCTCCAGCCATCAAACAAAGACCCATAGTTAAACCAAGAACCCAATCAATATGACCAAGAATTGCGAAGGTAACCAAAGACGTAAAGTTACTGGTAAAGTTCATGGCTTTAGATAGACCTGAAGCAAGTAAGATATTGAGACGATAAAGCGCCATCGAGCTCACAGTCCAAAAAGCGCCGGTTCCTGGGCCAGCAACACCATCATAAAAGCCGAGAATGAATCCTTGGTACTTTTGCTTTCTCTTGAGTACCGGGCACG
Organism: Vibrio sp. 10N.222.46.A1; assembly: GCF_041473595.1. Lineage (NCBI taxonomy): Bacteria > Pseudomonadati > Pseudomonadota > Gammaproteobacteria > Vibrionales > Vibrionaceae > Vibrio > Vibrio sp. 10N.222.46.A1. The sequence continues at coordinate 3,688 of NZ_JBFRSN010000919.1, read as the reverse complement.
GTTTAGGAGACACATTATGGCTCACATCTGGAGTCTTATGAAAAATGGTATAGACCGCTGCTGCAAGAATGACTAGCGGTAATACCTTCTCTAACCACTCTGTGCTTATGGCATCAACAGTCAGGGTGCCGATTGTTGCACCTATTAAAGTAGATATGAAAGCATTGACCCAACATTCAGGTTTGAACAGCTTCTTGCGATAGTAAGTAAAAGCGGCTGTTGATGAGGCGAATGTTGCGGCCAGCTTATTAGTGCCGAGTGCAATGTGTGGCGGTAAACCAAGCGATAGCAAAGCTGGTACAGTTAACATCCCTCCGCCACCGGCGACAGCATCAATAAAGCCTGCAGCAAATGCAACCAAGGCAAGTATGACCAACATGGTTGGCTCAATCATTTCCATAAATAGCTAGTGTTCTCGTTATCGGCCGTTCGGGCAGCCACATGAAGAATCGAGGGATTAGTCATGCTGGGTTGTGAATGCAAGGGCCTAGCGATGGCAGGCCCATAACTACCACGAGGGTAGGAAAATTAGTATTTTATTGTTCTTTTAAAAGGCGGTAGCGAATCGAGTAGGGACTTTCCGTATCGCTTCGTGACTATGCGTCTATCAAGGATCGTGACTTTACCAGAATCTCGTTCTTTACGCAGCAATCTACCCACAGATTGAATAAGCTTTTTACTCGCTTCTGGAACAGTAATCTGCATAAAAGGATTACCGCCACGAGATTCAATATATTCTGAATGTGCCCGCTCTACAGGAGAGGTAGGAACACCGAAAGGGATCTTGGTAATAACAAGGTTTTCAAGCAGCTCGCCAGGCAGATCAAGACCTTCAGAAAAGCTACCCGTTCCAAAAAGAACGCTGGTTTTACCTTGGTCTATGAGCTTTTTATGTTTTTTTAGGATTTCAGTTCGTGAGGTATCCCCTTGAACCTGTAACGCCCACGACTTTTTAACGAAATCTGTTGCCAAAGCCTCGGCCACTTGGTTCATTTGCCAATAAGAAGAGAATAGAATGAGATTGGCTTTGTTGTCTTCTATTACCTTAGGCAAAATTTCAATAAGATATTCGGTAAACTGAGGTGCTTGTGGTTCGTACTTCATTGCAGGTACCACTAATTCAGCTTGGTTCTGATAATCAAACGGCGATGCCAAAGCAAGAAATTGTACGCCATCTTCTGCTTTTTGGCTGATACCTGATTGATGACAAAAAAAGCTGAAAGAGTTGAGTGCTCTCATGGTCGCAGATACTAACACTGCACCAACACAACGACTCCAAATCTGTTGGTCCAGTTGCCAACCGACTTCTAATGGTGAGACATTAACAACAAAGTCTCCCTCGCTTTCTTTGCTTAATTCAAGCCAACGAGCCAAAGGCGCCCCTTTTTCTCTCTTAGGTTCAGCCATTAATCGCCATACTTGAGCAAGGTTTTCTGTTCTTTGTATATAGAAGCCAATTTCTGCAAGCGCAGGCTCTGCAAGCTTTGCTGAAAGCTCTCCGTCTTTAACTCGTTCTGCAATCAAGTCTGCAATTTTTGCTACGGCTTGGCTCGCCTTTTGCGTTAATTGTTTGAGATCTTTCGATTCGCTTTCTAACCATTCAGGTAAGTCACCATGCTCGAAGCGATACAAGCCATCTTCGAAGTGGCTAGCGTCAAACTGTTTGCTCATTTGAGTCAGAGTCGGGATCAGTTGTTGTACTGAGTCTTGCAACTCATTTCTAAATCTATGAACACGTTTCTCGTCTGCTAGCCCCGAAAGCTTAGTGATCGATTGATTCAAACGCTCTAACCAAGAGGCAGCACCTTTTAAGCTTGCGGCAGCAGAGGAGTGATCTCTCGCTACGTGTGGCAAGTGGTGAGCTTCATCAAATATATAGATGCTATTTTCTGGTTCTGGCAGTATCACACCGCCGCCTAGGTCCGCATCAGCCATCACTAAACTGTGATTGGCGATAATCACGTCTGCTTTATCTAGCTCTGAACGTGCTTTTTGGAAAGGGCAGTCTCTGTGCGTAGGCATACTGTTGTTACAGCTGTGCTTATCACTGACAATCATCTGCCAAATCATGTTGTCGATAGGTTTTGGCCACGAATCACGGTCGCCATCCCATTTACCTTGGGTGAGGCTGCGGTACATGGTTTGCAGTTGCTCGATGTCTTTCTTTTTTGGTTTGGAATCGAACATGGCCATTTGACCACCATCAACCCCACACGCAGCGGCCAACTTCTCTGTACAACAATAACGCTGTCTTCCTTTCGCTAAGATGAAAGAAAACTCTCTATCAGTAAGTCGTCTATATAGAGGGAGATCTTTATTGACGAGTTGTTCTTGTAGCGCAACGGTCGCTGTTGAAATGACGATTTTACGATTGTTGAGCACGGCGACAGGAATTGTTGCCATTAAATAAGCCAGTGACTTCCCGATCCCGGTACCTGCTTCAGCAACAATCATGCGATTACTTTTGTGGTATTGACCACAAAGTGTCTTCGCTATTTCTGCAACAAGGTAATTTTGAGCACGTCGAGGTACAAAGTTATCCAACTGATCTTGGAGGTTTTGATAACTGGTGCGTATAGAATTTTGAATTTTAGTAGTTAGCATACTGTGACCTACGTAACGGAGCGAGGATAGTAGCACATATCACTAGTCGGTACATTTACCGCAAAATAGCTTGCTTTTGAATCAAAGGTAGATCTCGTTCACAAAAAAAAACTGAACCTTCAGGAACTTAACGATTTTATTTATGTTACGAAATATATATATTAAAAAATCGCACGATGCAGGTGTTAAGTTCTGTGAATCACGATTTAAACCTAAATGAGTGGAGTATTATACTTAATTGTTCTTTATTTGGGCTATTATATTTCCCTTTAAATTTAAGGGTAAGTTGCTCGTAAAATGATGAAAAAAAATGTAAACCTATGATTTTTATGTATTTTTGTTTTTTTTAGGTTTGTTTTTAGTTTATTTGACACGCAGGATAATCTTTTGCAATCTAGACCACGAAATTTAGTGGCGGTGATTAACTACCAAAGAGTAGTAATGACCAGTCATAAAAAATAAAAGGGAACCGGGCAAGGATCTCCCATTCTTAGAAAAGGCAGTGGATTTATTATGAAAAAGACTCTATTAGCTCTAGCAGTTATGACAGCAGCTGGTTCTGCAAACGCAGCAATCGAAATTTACAACCAAGACGGCGTTTCTGTTGACCTTAAAGGCGACATCGAAGTTGTATACAGCAACGAGTACAAAAAAGGTTCTTCAATGGAACAAAAAATCGAAGATGCTGACTTCGGTTTTGATATCAAGTACATGGTAAACGAAGAGTGGAAAGTAGGCGCTTACTGGGAATTCAACGGTTCTGAGAACGCAAATGCTGAAAAAACTCGTAACGGTGATACATACGTAGCAGCATACAACGATACTCTAGGTTCAATTAAGTTTGGTCGCCTATGTACTGCTGTTGATGATCTAGGCATTGGTAAAGATGAAGCTTACGGCATCTCTACACTTCTAGATAATGCAACTAACGAGTGTGCTGACGAAGCTGTTCGTTACGACTACGACAATGGTGCTCTTTACGCAACTCTAGGTTACGTACAAGACAAAGTAAGTGGCGCAAACAACAAAGAAGAGAAAGGTAAAGATACTGAGTACTTCGACGCTCGTATGGGTTACCGTTTTG
>NZ_JBFRSN010000918.1:0-648 GCF_041473595.1 Vibrio sp. 10N.222.46.A1 | reverse complement strand
GATCAACGCTGAGCGAAGTAGAATAGGTGCATCATGCTCAAGTTGACTAACATGCGGCACAATACTAGCGAACAATCGACTGGTAAAAAGCAGCCCCATTACTAACATAACAATTTTATTCATGTGACCTGCCGTTCAATAGGGTACGTTGCACAGAAACAATTATGGGGTGGGTTACACGGCCAAAAAACTATTCTGCTCGAAATAAAATCATGCGCTTCTCAAGCTTGGTCGTCAACGCGATATCAGCTTAAAGCCAGTAAGCTAAAGTTTCGTTTTTGAAAGCGAGGGGGATTAAAAGTGAAGAGGGGATTGAAAGGGGGAAGAAGAGTGATGCGCTAGGGCTTGTTCTTCAAACTAAAATGCCACCGCAAATCTGCAGTGGCATTTGAATGACAACAAACCATCATGTAAATCTTTAATTACAGCTCGAATACAAACTAAAGCTCTAACAGTTTGGCTAATTCACGCTCTTCGAGAAGTTCTTCAATGCGTTGACGAGCCTTAGGCCCTTCTGCTTGCGCTTTGGTTGACTTGCCGGCTTTTTTACTGCGGCTCGTTTTTGTTTTTTCCTTAGTTGTCATCGGTAACCTTCCTTGTATTTTCTATCTTACAGGTTGCATGTCTCTTTTAGTACTTTACCTGCTT
>NZ_JBFRSN010000917.1:0-3785 GCF_041473595.1 Vibrio sp. 10N.222.46.A1 | reverse complement strand
ATTGGAACCAAGTACCCGAATATTGTTTGCTTTGGCTATTGCAATACATCTCTCATCAAACGTTTCACCGCTATCACTTTGCTGTTGCATGTCGGAGGAGAGCACAATGACGGAAGCGATGCCTTTCTCGGCCAACTCTTCAAAAATAGCCACATTGCGTGTCGCATTAGTGCACAAAATAGCAAGGTCAGGCACGATAGGTAGCGACAAGATGTTTTTGTAAGAGAGGACGCCTGCGACAGAATCGTATTTTGGTGTTACCGGCATCACCGCACCTTTAAAATCCCCGTGTAACAGATTGTTCATGACGATATATCCTGCACGCGTTTCTCGTTGAGATGCACCAACAACAGCGATTGAACGGGGTTTAAGTAGGGGATCAAGATGATTCATAGACATATCCTAGCAATGCACGTAAGTTCATCGTAACTTACTTTTCATTCACGGGTTGATGGCAAATTCACCGAATTAAGATGAATAAGCAGACACTGCATAAAGTTTGTGAAATAGGTCACCCACTAATGGTGTATAATCTCAAAGTTAACTTGATTCTAAACCGACGTATCGGCATGATTTATAGTAATTATTATTAAGGATATAGAGCTTTCCATGAAAAAACTTGCAATTGTGACTTTGCCACTGCTCTTGGCTGCATGTGTATCTGACAACTACGTTACCAATGTAACGTCAGATAGCTATCAAGAAGAGTTCAAAACGGCTAAAGTTGAAGCTCCAGTTGTATCTCAATCTGAGCAGACTGCCGTTGTTGAAGAGAACGTGGTCAACGTTGTCAGAACCACACCTGTAGAACAAAAAATCACTCACACGACTAGAGCTAAGCCGGTTGCAACAATTACAGCTCCAACCAAGAAGCAACAAGACATGAACCAACGCTTTGGTTACACAGTTCAAGTTGTTGCTGTTGGCAGCCAAGCCAAAGTCGATTCTTTTGTAAAAATGCTACCAACCACTTCCCAGCCAATTTGGGAAAACTACAAAATGGTTAACGGCACGAAGTGGTTCACTGTACTTTACGGTGACTACGCGACACGCTTAGACGCTAAAAAGGCGATTTCATCTTTGCCGAGCAGTTTTCAAAACTTAAAGCCATTCGTTAAGAGCATTGATGATATCAAGAACTCTGAATACCCAACGCTTAACAAGTTAAACTAAGTTTTAAATCATAAAGAAGGAGCAAATGCTCCTTCTTTTGTTTTATGACGGTTAGTTTTGTTTAATAGTTAATCGCTCACTCCTTAGATGACGATTTTAGCATTCAAAACACTGTACCTATTTCGACTTTTGTTTATCATTGAAGTCAGTATTCCTAGTTTCAAGGACCGAATTTACCCATGAACACCACAAACATCCTTCTACTTTGCGGCGGTGGATCTTCAGAGCATGAAGTGTCGATCGTTTCAGCCAATTACCTTTTTGAACAACTTAATAGCGTTGCAGATTTTAACGTTGTGAGAGTTGAAATTAAAAACGAAGGCTGGTGTCTTGATTCTGGTGAGTTGGTTTATCTTGATATTAACGATCAAACCTTACGTGGCGACAACTTAGAATCAAAAGTCGATTTCATTGTTCCATGTATTCATGGTTTCCCGGGCGAAACAGGTGACATTCAATCACTGTTTGAAATGGCTAAGATTCCGTACCTAGGTTGTGGTTCTGAAGCAAGCAACAACAGCTTCAATAAAATCACATCAAAACTTTGGTACGACGCTCTGGGTATCCCAAATACGCCTTATCTGTTCTTATCCGACAACACTGAACTAGCTCATGCACAGGCGACACAAGCCTTTGAAAGTTGGGGGAAAGTGTTCGTCAAAGCGGCTCGTCAGGGATCTTCCGTTGGCTGTTACCAAGTCAATCAAGCAGAAGAATTAAGCGGAGCAATCAACAAGGCATTTACCTTCTCTGATCAAGTGCTTATTGAGAAATCCGTGGTGCCAAGAGAGCTAGAAGTTGCCGCTTATGAAATCGATGGCGAGCTACAGATAAGCAAGCCAGGCGAGGTGATTGCACCTAATGGCGCATTTTACTCTTACGAAGAGAAGTACAGTGCAGACAGCCACTCAATTACTGAAGTTGAAGCAACTAACTTAACCGATGAACAGCGTGAATTGATTGCAGACAGCGCCCGCAAGGTATTCACGCAGATGAAGCTTCGTCACTTGTCTCGTATCGATTTCTTCTTAACACAAGACAATGAGATCTACCTGAACGAAGTGAATACCTTCCCAGGTATGACGCCAATTTCCATGTTCCCAAAAATGGTTGAACATGACGGCCACAAATTCAGCCAGTTCTTAGAAAACTGCGTGAGAACAAGCATTTTTTAGTTCACCCAAAATATCTTAGCCGTTTTATATAACTCATTAGATAACAAATAGCGCCTTGAGCTTATCTACCAAGGCGCTATTTGTTTTTAAGTCGGAAGCTTTTGGTTTGCAAAGTCAGTTGATTGACTTAACAATCTGCCTATAAAAAACCGTAGATAAACAAGCCGCCTCTTAACAAAGCCATCAGCTCATTGCCAAGGGATTAGTGCTTTAAACTTCATCTTCTCACTCTCAGAGGTACCCGAATAACCCACATATTGCGCAGGCATTGCAGGGCTGAGCCAACGACCAAAATCTTGAATTTCTCTCACCTTAAGGCCTTGTTTCGATAGTTCTTGTGCGGCACCTACACGAATAGAGTTCCCGGAGAAATGGTGGTTGTCAGCCAATTGAAGTAAGTCACTTGCTCTTCTCAATATTCTGTAGATCGACGAATCATCTAAAGCTTGCAGACTGATATTTTCATGTTTATCTATCGCACGAAATACAGGCAACTCGTCTTGTGTTCCGGTAAACGAAAACCAACGCTCAAGTGCGGCGCTTGCTACTCGCGATAGCCTATACACTGAACCTTTTATTGTAATCTGGTAGTCATTCTCAACGCTCTCCACATTATCCATCGACAACGCCTTTAGTTCAGACCGCTTTAAAGCACACTCGAACATCACATTATAAATCGCGATATCTCTGATCTCTTTTAAGCTCGATTTCTCATGGGAAAGTAACGTGTTTAACTCTGTGAGGTGTGCGGATGTCATGGCATTGGTTTGTTTAGCGTCGCCAGCCATTCGAGATTGCAAGTGGAGCAGGGTAAAACGAACTTGCCTATGCTTGATTGGGTTAGCAAAGCTCAACACAGTATGCAACAAGCTAAGTGTTGCAGTGTAACGTTTCAAAGACGCGAATTTTCTTTCACTGGATTCAGTCTCAAGAAAACGCCGAACAGCAGTGATGGATGCTGGAAGTGTGTTAATACGATTTTTAGTACAGAACGCATGGTAGCGATTCCAATCACTGTAGATACCCAACAAGGAGTTTCGAGAGTACTGATATCCTGTTAACTCATCTATAATTTCAATTGTCGCGTGGCTGTTTAATTTTTCAACAAATGAATTAATTATCACAGAGTCCGATAAATTAGGGACTTTTTTTCTCAAATTACCGTACCTCAACAGGTGTTTTTGCCATATTATGCTTGATATCATTAGAAGTATACTTATGATTAACGTAATGAAAACAAAACGATGATCAATGGATATGGCAAATTCAGTTTACCGAGGCGTTCCTCTACAATCAGCGGATGCAAACAACACCGTTTGGCGTGCCAAGCTAAAAAACAACATTATTCAAGGCAATTTACCTGCTGTGAAAAAGAGTATTGATTGGTGGATTGATACTGCGACCCTTATTGACCCGAAAGAATTCACAGCGTTAAAC
>NZ_JBFRSN010000916.1:0-1477 GCF_041473595.1 Vibrio sp. 10N.222.46.A1 | reverse complement strand
TTTAAATGCTGAGTTGTTTGTGATTGTTAATATTAAAATCCAACTGAAAGGCTGAGTTCTGGAACAAACTTTTTGCGGATCTATGCTCTAATTTCAGTGATTTGATAATCCACTTTGCTTGGTGAACGTGATTTTTCATTCAAAATTTATGCAGTTACTTACTTATAAGTGAGGTTTTATGCATCGATGAAGTGTTCGGCAGTATGCATCTGATATGACTAACCACTCAATTTTGAAGGAGTAAGGCTAAAAGTAACAATAAAAATGAAATGCTAAAACACACGGTAGTTAATAATATGTTGAAAATTTGTTTCTGTGATTTTTATTTCACTTTTTAATTGATATCCCTTCTGTTATCTAGCGATAAACTTGCTCTTCTACACCTGATCTAGGTGGCTTTTCTAGGCGATCCGTGCCATATTTCGTGGCAATCAAATTTGATCTTTTCATAGTCAACACTCTGGAGCAGACACATGTCTCACGAAGATGAATATCTATCAGTAGCGGAATTAATTGAATTTCAAAAAGGAGAGACTCGCGACATCATTGAAGCACTAATCGAAGATGGTAGCGATCCTGAAGCTCTATACGATATCGAGCATCACCTATTCGCTGAAGATTTCGCAGTACTTGAGAAAGCCGTTGTTGAAGCATTCAAAATGGGCTTTGAAGTGCTTGAAGCTGAAGAGACAGAAGACGAAGATGGCAACAAGCTACTTTGTTGTGATGCAACGATGCAGTGTACTCTGAACGCAGAAGCGATTGATGAGCAAGTTGAGAAGCTTGTAAATCTTGCAGAGAAGTTTGACATTATCTACGACGGTTGGGGCACTTACTACGAAGGTGAAGATGCTATCTACCCTGACGAAGATGATGAAGACGAAGAGTAATCTCTCCCAGTTTTAAAGAATGCCAGCCTTGAGCTGGCATTTTTTTGTCCTCAGAAAAATAAATGTCTTTATATGCATTCATTCATTATAATGCGGTCAAAATTGATCTAGCTCAAGGAATGACATGCGGCTACCTCTCGATGGTCTTTGGCAAATTTCGCCACTGACGGATCTCTCTATCCCACAAGATGACATTACCTTTCCTGCTCCATTAAGCTCAAAGCTCCCTAATAGCTTGAGTGAAGAGGAAATCGCAGAGCAAGAATGGCACCTGATGCATGACATCGAAGTGGATGATGCCATGTTGGCATGCCCATTTGTTGAGCTAGTCGTCGCAGGCGTTGACTACTTTGCAGAAGTGCGACTCAATGGCGTTGCCGTGTTTGACTGTGATGGCAGCGAAGCCGAATATCGCAAGGACATTCGTCCTTATATGCAGCCTGGTCGAAATCGTTTTGAGATCCTTTTCCTTGAAGAAGAGGAGAGCCTGTTGCTTGAAGAGGATATGGATGACTCTATCTCTTCACAGGTCGTCGCTAAATCAGATTCTCGTATCGGAATCTGGCAAGCTCCATATCTTCAGTTCG
>NZ_JBFRSN010000915.1:0-1686 GCF_041473595.1 Vibrio sp. 10N.222.46.A1 | reverse complement strand
TATCTGGATGGTCGGTTATTCCTCAACTAAGAAAAGATTTTCCAAATATTGAGCTTGTTGAATTTCCTAGTATGGAATTGGCATTTGACGCTGTTGATCGTGGTGAGAGCTTTGCAGTACTCGACGCTAAGCCAGTGCTTGAATTTTCTTTGGATAAATTTTTCCATGCAAGATTGAAAGTTAATGAAGTGCTGTTGGACCTCAAAGCTAATTACCCAAACCAGTTCCACATTGTGTTGCAAAACAAACATCAGCAGTTCTTACCTATCCTAAATCAAGCGATTCGCACACTCACAGATGAACAGAAAGCTTTTTTATCTCAAAAATGGTTTCATCATCATGCCCTTAACTCCGGTACAACCATTCCTTATGCTGAGCTTTATGAACGAACTGCAACGGCTACGACCGAAGGTGAAATGGCTAAGATTTTGCTCAATGGAGAACCTAAGCGTCTTTATCTGAAAAAGGTTGAAACGGGCGAGCACTACTCTGAATATTTTGCCGTTGCGATACCTGAGGAGGAAATCTACAGCGCGGTCAACAAGCGACTTGTGACGTCTATTGGTGTGACAGTGCTTTTGATGAGCTTAACTTTGCCTGTAGCTTGGATATTTGGTGCGCCAATTGTTCGGCCGATACGCCAATTAAAGGCTGAAACTAGCAAGATTAAGCAGCGTGATTATGACAACGTAGCCTTACTTGACACTCGAATAAAGGAAGTTTGGGAGTTATCTGTTGCAGTCAAAGAGATGGCAACAGAGATAAAGCAGCATGAGCAGAATCAAGAGGCCTTTGTTGAATCTTTTATTAAGCTGATTGCTCAGGCGATCGATGATAAGTCCGCTTATACGGCTGGGCATTGTAACCGTGTACCAGAACTGGGTTTGATGCTGGCTGATGTGGCTGAAAAATCACAGTCTGAGCACTTCAAAGATTTTAAGTTTGAAAATGATGATGAGCGTCGTGAGTTTAGAATTGCGGCTTGGCTTCATGATTGTGGCAAGATCACGACACCTGAACACATCGTCGATAAAGGTACGAAGCTAGAAGCTAACTACAACCGAATTCACGAGGTGAGAACTCGATTTGAAGTGCTTTGGCGTGATGCAGAAATTACAGCTTTGACAAAACAACTCGAAGGGTCTCTACCGGCTGAGCTGGTAGCTGATGAACTTGCGTCAACCAAACAGCAGTTACAAGAGGACTTTGAGTTTATCGCGACATCAAACGTTGGTGGTGAATTCATGAGTGATGATAAAGTCGCACGTATTCGCTTGATAGCTGAGACTACTTGGACACGTAACTTTGATGATCAACTTGGTTTGTCACCGATAGAGGCGTTGAATCGAGAATCGAGCTCAAGCTTACCAGCGGTAGAGCCGCTGTTATGTGATAAGCCTGAACATATAGTGAAAAGAGATAGGCCGTTAGAGTTCGACCCGAAATATCAAATAAAAATGGATGTGCCTGAGCACTTATACAATCTGGGCGAAGTCTATAACCTGAGTATTGCGCGTGGCACCTTAACTGCTGAAGATAGGTTTAAGATAAATGAGCACATGCTTGGTACCATCAAGATGCTTGAAAACCTGCCATTCCCGAAAGAGCTAAGCCGTGTGCCTCGTTATGCGTCGACTCACCATGAAACACTCAAAGGCACTGGCTATCCAAGGAAGCTCACAGCAG
>NZ_JBFRSN010000914.1:0-4841 GCF_041473595.1 Vibrio sp. 10N.222.46.A1 | reverse complement strand
CCATATTAGGAAGAGCTGGTAAATAAAGGTCGGTTGTTAAAGGAGGAAACGCGCTGATCATCACCAAAAAGATCAACGTACCCGTATTGCCGAGTATGGGTTGTTTGTTTTTCATTACATCACCAAATAACGGACCTGACGCTACAGGTCAACATTATGAAATATCAAAACATCCATGTCTTTGAGGGCTCAAACACTCTATTTAGCGTTTAAAGCGATCTGAGATAAAAATTGATTTGAAATTAAAAAGGAGCTTGTGGTTAAAAAGAGCTGAGCATCTAAAAGTTAGTCGGTTGACCCACTTCAAGCGTAATAAACTCAGAAGCTGGAACTTGAGCTGCCTTCTTCGCAACGTCAAGCAACTCAACAGGTTCCAGGCGAGGCTCCGCCGTCATTTGAAATGTCCCATAATGCATACCAATCGACTGTTTTGAATTAAGATCTTGATGAGCTTGCACTGCCTCAAAGGGGTCAAGGTGTACTGGCTTGAAGATTTCTCTTGGTGCATACGCGCCAATAGGAATAAAGGCAATATCGACAGGTCCAAACTTCTCATAAGCGTATTTGTAGTGATTGGCATAACCGCTATCGCCACCAAAATAGATTTTTTGGTCGCCAATATGCATTAAAAACCCTCCCCATAGCGTTGAGTTTCTATCGAAGGGAGTACGACCTGAATTATGTTGAACTTCTAAAAACCAAAGCTTAAAGATGTCATTAACCTGAACACTCTCTCCCCAATCTAGCTCGGTGGTGTTAGCGCTTGAAGGGAGACGTTTCGCCACTCCAAGCCCCACATAGATTTTCGGGTTATCTCGTTTAATGAGGAACGCCAAAGAGTCCAAATCCAAATGGTCATAATGATCATGGCTTATCACCACCACATCAATTGATGGTAAGTTGGCTAACGCGATCCCTGGTTGGTGCACCCTTTTGGGACCAGCGAAAGAAATCGGACTCGCTCTTTCTGAAAACACAGGATCGGTCAGTACATTCACTCCTTGGGTTTGAATTAAAAAGGTCGCATGATTTACCAACGTAATACGAACTTTATCTCCTAGCTCCCTAGCAGCAGGCATTTTATCCTCATTCGTTTCAACAGTGTCTGGCCAATTCGCTTGTTCAACGTCAGAAGTTAAGCCAGCCCAGACAATCTGCCAAAACGTCAGTGTTTTGATATCGGTATTATTTTCAAACTGACCATTTTTGAAATTAGGTGACGCTTTTCTGGTGTCCATCTTGCTCTCTGCACAGGCGTTAATTAAAAGGGTGAGGCTCACTATCCAAAGAAATTTCATTTCTATTTTCCTGTTGGCTTAACTTCGCACGCTTGCAGGTAAGGAGCGGTAATCGATTCAAGTTGGTCCCACAGCTTACTAGAACCAGATGTATCGCAACCAGGATCACTCTCCGGTAAATCAACCAAACCAAATACATTGTGCCAATAGCTTCCTCTTGGAAGATCTTGTGTCGCACCAATCAAAGAGGAGTGGGAACCTTGCTCTTCCGACACCAGTTGTTTAGTACGAAGCCATGCTAGAAACCCTTTCTTACTTCCAGCGAAGCCACTGGCAACCACACCGGGATGAACCGCAATTGGGTGGATATTTGGGTAACGCTTTGATAACTCGCGTACTTGCCATAAATTCCCCAGCTTGCTTCGTGAATAAGTGCTGGATGTGCCGTCAAAAGGAATATCAGCCGAACACTCATTTTCCATAATGTAAATATCTCCACTAGTCATAACCAGACGAGCATCGTCAACCAACATTTTTTTCTGCATAAGAAGCCGATAAAGAATGTGATGACCTAAAACATTGACTGAAAACGTTTTTTCATAACCGGAAGGCGATATTTCAGCCTTTTTAGACACTAGCCCCGCGTTACAAATGACCATGTCGAATGGCGTATCCCCTAGTTGTTTTACAGCAGTGACAATACTCTTAGGATCCGCAAGATCCATATAGATTGACTCGGCATGAAGAATGTCATCCGTCGCATCCGATAAGCCTCTCGCTAACGACGTCACCGTCGCACCTTGAGCAAGTAAAGAACGAGTAATGAACTCGCCAATACCAGCGGTTCCCCCCGTTACAAGTACCCTTTTCCCATCAAGCCTTTGCAACTCAGGACATGAATGATGTTTTCTTTTCTGTCCAATAATGGCCGATAACACTCGGCGATGCCTACCCTTCGGGGGAGGACTTGCAATAAAACTTAGCGACATAGTGATGCTCCGGAAGGCTCAATAATAATAAATGACAATTTACAATAAATGTCATTTATTATATTGTCAACGCACCAATTTGATTTAAGAGCACAATAACTTTTGTGCAAAACGGCAATACTTTTGTATTAAACGACGACCTCGTTTGACTGAGTAGGCGGTAATCGATAGCATCAGACTAATACTGTCGTTATCGAAAGTTCTTATTTTCAAAGCCTTAAATAAGGGTTTAGACACAATTTATTGGTAGTGAATAATGCTTACTAAAGAAAAAATATTAGATGCATCTGAAATCGTTTTACGTAAGTTCGGTCCTAGAAAAACGACCGTTGTTGACGTAGCTCGAGCCCTTGATGTGAGTCACGGAACGGTATACCGACACTTTGCAACTAAAGCAGAACTGCATGAAGCCATAACATTAAGATGGCTGGATCGTGTCACCGCACCATTAACTGAGATCACAAATAGACCGGAAAGCGCATCACTAAGGCTTCGAGAGTGGTTTGAGGCGTTAACGGCCATTAAAAGAAGAATTTTTATTGGTGAGCCTGAGTTGTTTGAATCATATTCATCACTAACACAACAAACACCCGAGCACGTAAAATCAAAACACATCAATCATCTGTTGCAGCAAGTTGAGTCGATTTTGAATGATGGCGTTAGAGAAGGTGTCTTTGAAATTAAGGATTGTACTATCACTGCACGCTGCTTCTTTTTTGGTACCGTGCGTTACCACCACCCACTTCATTCACCAGAATGGAAGAGCGACACCATTGAACAAGAATTTACACAGCTTTTTTCTTTGTTAGAAAAAGCCATCTATAAACACTGATTCCTAATCGTTTTTTGAAATAGCCGATTAGATGGGAGAGGATGATTATGAAGCGTACACTGTTTCTATGTGGGTTAATGGCTAGCCAATTACTATCGCTGAATCTCGCATTCGCCTCTCCTCAACAAGAGATTGACCATCTGCTTACCTTTGTTGAATCAACGCAGTGCAAATATGAGCGAAATGGTACAATCCACACCGGGCCAGAAGCGGCCGCACATATAAAAAAGAAAGCTGATTATTACGCCGACGAGATTGAGTCTGCTGAAGATTTCATCGCGTATTCAGCAACAAAAAGTATGTTGAGTGGGCGCCATTACCAAGTTCACTGTGAAGGCAAAACATCGGTTAGTAGTGAAGTTTGGCTAAAATCCGAACTTGATGACTTTCGGTCTCGCTAACTTTTTAGCTTACTTACTCTCTAATGTTCAGCCCTGCTAACTTACTGCCCTGCTAAATAGTAAACAACAAAGTGCCAAACAAAAAAAGAGCCCCTAAGCTGGAGCTCTTTTCGTTTTTTGATACTTCCTGTATCCATAGACAAGTCCAATCTGTAGTACTTTCACTGAAAGCCAGATCATCGATATCTCCAGTTGTGTATCAACTTAAATGTAACACAATCTCCAGGCTTTTCTAAAACACAACAGAGATAATGAGTTTAGTCCCACTCCATCTCACCACTCAGCACTTGTTCGATGTCATCAAGATGGAAGGAATCTCGACATTAACGATACTGATGTGGAATAAGTATTATTAATTTTACTTATGCAGAACTAAATTCTATCTTGGCTGCATGATCCAACACCATAAACAAACGCGATTACGCAGGGAAAAAGACGATGACCGCCATTACCGATTTGAACATTCTGCTAAAGTCCATGTCACCGGAGCTCATTGAAGGTGATTATGTTTTTTGTACTGTAGACGGGGGATTGGGAGATTATGTTCAACTCGAACCAATCGCGACCTTTCGTGAAAAGGAAAGTTTAACACTGGTTCTTGAAGAAGGCGTTGCGACCAAAGCTCAGTTAGACTTCGACGGTGTATTTAGCCTGATAACTTTATCGGTCCACTCGAGTCTTGAAGCGGTTGGATTAACAGCCGCTTTTGCCACCAAGCTAGGTTCATACGGCATTAGCGCCAACGTAATTGCTGGTTATTACCATGACCATATCTTCGTTCAGAAAGAGAAAGCAGAAGCTGCAATGAGTGCGCTGAAAGAGTTTTCAGAAACTGATTAATAAATAATTTGATTACTCACAAATACAAAAAAAGCGACGTAATTTACGTCGCTTTGACTTATTGCTTAACAATCACGCACTGATCAGGCATCAGTGAGTGACACAGTTAAGCAAGCTTAAAAGTCGCCACTTTGTCGCTTAAACCAGCGGCTTGACTCTTAAGTTCGTTCGACTCAGTTAAGCTATCCTGCGCGCCCACAACTAAGTGGTCGGTAACATCTTTAATGGTCGTAATGTTCTGAGTAATTTCACCCGTCACGTGCGTTTGCTCTTCTGCTGCGGTAGCAATTTGAGTCGCCATATCACTAATCAAAGCCACCGCTGTGTTGATCTCTTCTAGCGCATGTGAAGCTCGGTCGGCATCTTCGACGGAATGTATTGCCAGTTTCGAGCTGCTCTCCATAAGATCAACCGCTTGAGCCGTTGTGCGTTGTAAAACATCAATCGTTGACTTTATCTCTTCTGTTGAAGAGTGAGTTCGTTGAGAAAGCACACGTACTTCATCTGCTACTACAGCAAAACCACGACCTTGTTCACCAGC
>NZ_JBFRSN010000913.1:0-969 GCF_041473595.1 Vibrio sp. 10N.222.46.A1 | reverse complement strand
CCAATCATCCAATGAGAAAGGTCCTGTTCCGATATAGGCACTGCGGCCACTCGAAAAATAGGTACGCTTACGACGATAAATAGACGCGTGTGGACTAGTCAAAGCATGGAGAAACATTGGGTTTGCGTATGTCAGCTCAATAGTCAGTTGTTTATCACCCACCACTTGAACATCACTGACCTGATCAAATAAAGACTGTACCGGACCTTCAATATTTTTTAGCTGCAACAAACATTGAGCAACATCTTTGGCCGTTAAAGTTTCACCGTCATGGAATAACACATTCGGTCTCAACCAAAAATGCAGAAAGCGCCCTTCCATCTTCCAATGGTGCGCGAGGCTCGCTTGGGGATTTCCATCATGATCTTGGACGAGTAGCGTATTGTAGAGGCTTCTTAAGATGTGATGTTCACCAGTTCGGTATGTTTTGGCTGGCTCAAGGTTATCGACCCACGGATATTGAGTGATCAGTAAATGGTCATGTTGTTGATTGAACAGACTATGTTTTTCAGTCGCTAGCGTCAGTGCCTTTATTGCCGCATCACCATAGCTTTCTAGAAGACGGGGAATAACATTAAAGCCCCCCTGTTCTAACTGAAGCGCTAACACTTGTTCTAATGCTTCGGGAAAGCTGACCAAAATTCTAAATTGGCTAAGCTTCCCTCTCCCTTTAGACGGAATCCAACAAATCCAGCGATATTCCGATAAGCATTTAAGAATGATCGAAGTGTTTCTGCGAGAAGTCGATAGCGAGTGTTCGAGATCATCGATCGTTAGATGATACTCTTCACCTATTTCATACTTTGCAATAAGTTGTTGAAGTCTACGTAAGTTAGCGTCGTTCATTGAATTCCAGACTAAAGCTGTATGTCAAATGTCATTAATATCAGTATGAATTTATAAATTCAACTTTACACTGAAATATCTATAACCCTTTAATCACTCCGTTTTACTAGGGCTCCACTTACC
>NZ_JBFRSN010000912.1:0-11570 GCF_041473595.1 Vibrio sp. 10N.222.46.A1 | reverse complement strand
TGATTATGCAGAACATCGTCGGTATTTCTGTCGCATCAATGTTTGGCCTAGAGCCTGTCTTTGGCCTACTCAGCGGAAGTATTTCACTGATTGGCGGGCATGGTACCGCGATTGCTTGGGCACCCAAGGTTGCAGAAGAGTTCGGCCTAGAAAGCGCAATGGAAATTGGTATCGCCAGTGCAACATTTGGGTTGATTTTAGCCAGCCTGATGGGTGGCCCTATTGCAAAGTTTCTCATTAAGCGTCACAACCTCAAACCTGTCGACGGGCAATCAAACTCAATCGATTCAAATGCAAAAAAACAACACCAAGCTCTTACATCATTTCAATTTTTAGACGCCGTGTTAGCGATTCATATTTGTGTCATTGTCGGCGCGTTGCTTAATGAATTGATCAGTCAAACCGGGTTACAACTTCCACTGTTCGTATCGTGTTTGTTTGCGGGTATCGTGATCACCAACGTAATGCCAGACTCCTACCCTAGAATCTCGGGCGCAAAATGGCCGACACGCTCGCCCGCTATCGACTTAATTGCTGAAATATCCTTGGGTACATTTTTGGCGATGTCCCTAATGAGCATGCAACTTTGGACGCTCATTGATTTGGCGGGTCCTATCTTCGCGATATTGGCAATGCAGCTGCTACTGGCCGTGATAATCAATATCTTCATCGTGTTCCCATCAATGGGTAAGACCTATGATGCAGCCGTTGTATGTGCTGGGTTTGGAGGGATTTCGTTAGGTTCAACACCTACAGCCATGGCAAACATGTCGGCAGTAAGTCAGAAATATGGGCATTCAGCACAAGCCTTCATCATCGTGCCATTGGTATGCGCGTTCTTCATTGATTTAGCGAACGCACTGATTATTCCTTACTTCATGAGAATGATGTAGCTGACCTTTGTTAAGACGGTACACCACAATTTATTTAGGCGGTATACCCCAATAAAAAGAGCCGCTCATACAGAGCGACTCTTTTACTAATGACTCAATTTGACTATCACTAACGACTACCCAAAGCTTATTGAATCGCTATCGAAATCTCGACTTCAGTTTCGCCTTTGTAAAATTCAAAGTCTGTCGTGTAAGTTCGAACATGTGGGCAATCTGCTGCGTTGAAGTACGCCCACACTTCGCCCCATAAATCGATGACCGCTTGAGGAAGTTCACCTTCAGCAGAAAACGTCAGATATTTACCTGCTTCAATTTCGGTTTCGACTAGGTCATCTAAATTGTTATCGGTAAGTGCATTGGTACATGCAATAACATCAAACTCACCAGTAAAATCCGATTGGTAATTGGTGTAGACACCATACACTTTTGAATCTGGTGTCAGCTTAGGAAAAGCTTGATCGAAAAAACCTTGCCATAATTGACCTATCTTTGCTTTTGTTGGATCAATCTCATCGGTATTAGTGGTTCTTACTGAAAACCCGTACGCCTTTACGGCTTCAATCGTTTCTACTTTCATTCGTTTTATTCCTAAGCCAATCGACGTTTTAACTATGTAAAATCTTAACTAATCTTGTATCTCTTTGTGGCCACACTTTTCACAGACAAGATGACGAGAAAACTCATCCATTGACGCGATAAACGGGCCAAGGAACCAACCTTTTATCATGCCTGCCCAAAACTCGCTTCGCTTTTGGTTAGGTTTGTCTGCAAACGCACTGGTCTTTCTGACCAACACAACAACGTGTTGTGTGTCTTCTCTGCACGCGGTGCAATAGCATTGTTCTATGGTGTTATTCATTTGAAAGCCTATGACGTTTTGAATGAAATTTGCTGAAAATAAGGATTGTTGACACAGACTTCTAGTGTGGAAAGATCAGTGAGTACGACAAGTTGTTCTACACCTTGAATACTGACCTTAATGCACTCTTCACGGCTATCATTGCGTTGAGTATCTAATCCGACACATTCAATCTGCTCGCCAGACTTCAGCGTTAATTTGATTGGGTATCGGTGCATACACACAATCTCAATATAATCGTAATCGTTGCAACTAATCATAATACCCCTCCAATTCATCCACCACGCTAATGCGACACGCCATACTATGCAATATGCATATAATCAATCATTTACCCAAATCACATTGATGTTCGTCCGAAACTAAACTTGCTTCTAAACCTATTTCTAAACGAGCTTCTAATCCTATTTCTAAACTTGCTTCTAAACCTACTTCTAAACTTAGCTTAATCCCGCTTTACCTATTCACGTTTCTTCTACTCACATCTGCTTATTCTTTCATTGTTAAATAATAATCGAGAACAAAACAATGAAAACCATGAACCATTTACACGTGTTAGCTTTCTTAGGTTTAGTCGCTTCAATGATGACGTTTAATGCGAGTGCCGCCTCAGAAATCGATGCGAGGCACTTTGCCAATGGTAAAGCCAAATACACGCAGCTTTGTCGGGTGTGTCATGGCGACAAAGGACACGGTGATGGCCCCACTGCCGCTTCATTGCCACACAAGCCCGCCAATATCGCTAATAAACTAGGCGGCTTTTTTACCAGTCCAAGTTCTTTGGCGGATGACATTTTAGAAGGTAACGTAGAACAAGGTATGCCAGCATGGCAAGGTGTTATCACAAAGCAAGACGCGTTAGATGTCTTGTCATATATAGATTCAATTCAGTAAATTTTCACTTGTTTGAGCATTCTTGTATAAACACCATGAGGGGCTACATTGTCACGCGTGGCTATATCGGGGACTGCGATTACTTGATCGCTTTCCAATAATGATAAAGCCCGTTGATATCTGAAGAACACATCAACGACATCGCGCCTTTGATCTGTTCTTCGCTCCACTCCCACCATTTCATTTCTAACAACTGAGCAATCTCAGTGTCATCGAATCGATAACGGATATGACGTGCAGGGTTTGAACCGACAATCGAGTATGGCGCTACATCTTTGGTCACAACCGCTCTACTCGCGATAATCGCCCCGTCACCAACCTTAACACCACTCATGATCATCGCTTCTGTACCGATCCACACATCATTACCAATCACAGTATCGCCAGAGCGTTCAAAGCCGTCGATCGCACCTTCAAACTTCTCGTCGTCTTGATAGAAAAACGGGAAAGTGCTGACCCACTGATTTTGGTGGCCTTGGTTTCCCGCCATCATAAATACGGCACCTGAACCAATCGAGCAATAACTGCCGATGATCAACTTGTCGATGTCTGTTCTATCAGGTAGCAGATAACGCGCACAATCATCAAAGCTGTGATTGTGGTAATAACCTGAATAGTAGCTATGTTCGCCCACGATGATGTTTGGGTTGGTCACTTGTTCTTTCAGTGACTTTCCGACAAACGGGCTCTCAAAATAGTTTTTCATGTTTGTACTCTTAGTTTCGTTCTTTTAGTTAGGTACTTGTGTTGCGTGTTGATGGTATTAACTTGTTTATCTTAGTGCAAAGGCCAACGTGCCCTACCGACCGCCTGCAATATCAATAAACGAGCCGGTGACATACGAAGCCTCGTCCGATAATAACCACGCGATAGAGTTAGCGACTTCTTCTGGTGTGCCACCTCGTTGTAATGGTAACTGCGAAGCGAGTCTGTCTACGCGATCAGGCTCTCCGCCGTCTGCGTGCATTTCAGTGTAGATACAACCTGGCCTTACACCATTAACTCGGATATTACGCGCAGCCAATTCAAGCGATAAGCCTTTGGTGAGTGAATCCATCGCACCTTTCGATGCTGCGTAATCCACGTACTCAAATGGTGCGCCCGTTCGCGAAGCAGCAGACGATACATTCACGATCGAACCCGCACCGTCAGCTTGTTTGATAAAGGCTTTACTGCACAGGAAGCAGCTTGATACATTCGATTTCATCACCTTTTCAAAGCGATCCAATTCGATGTCAACCAAAGGTGACTGAGTAAATAAAATCCCGGCATTATTGACCAAGTGAGTCACTGGGCCTAGCTTATTACGTGCAATCTCGAATAAGGATTTTACGTCCGATTCAACAGACACATCCGCCCGAACACTGATAGCGGTTCCGCCTTGTTCACGAATATCATTAACTAGCTCTTCCGCTCGCGATTCATTGTGTATGAAGTTAACGCATACGGCATAACCTTTACTGGCCAACAATTTAGATGTCGCCGCGCCAATGCCTCGGCTCCCGCCTGTTACAATCACTACCTTGTTCAATGAAACCTCCTAATGCCACTTGTTTGTTATAACCTGATTATTCGATACGACCTGGTTTTTCGTTACAAACTGATCGTATCGACACAAACTAATTGTTCGATACAACCTGAATCCACTGCGATCGCCAAGCCGGCGCTTCGAATGGGTCTGGCCAAAACTCAGTTTGCTTTTGAATTAAGCCATCAACAACCGTGTGAAAGGTGATCACTCGGCCTTTCAACACACTGTCTGTAACCGAAACGTCCGTTACTACGGTATCACCTTCACAGACAATTGAATTGAGCGCGAACTCCCAAACACCATTAGCTGGGTATTCAGCATTGACTGCCGTGAAGTTATCACGCCCTACCGTCAATTCAGACGACTGAGGCCAATAACCTTTAAAATCTGTGGCTAGCCATTCACTTGCCTTTGCAAAATCGTTGGTGCGCATTGCATCCCAAAATCCTAATACCACGTCTTTTGGTTTCATTATTCTTCCTTAAATTAGCCACTTTCGACTAAGCGTTACTGATTAAACGTATTTGCCAATAATCATTGAAAGATCATCGACACGGTTAGCAATGTAATCCGGCTT
The DNA here is from genome assembly GCF_041473595.1 of Vibrio sp. 10N.222.46.A1. Lineage (NCBI taxonomy): Bacteria > Pseudomonadati > Pseudomonadota > Gammaproteobacteria > Vibrionales > Vibrionaceae > Vibrio > Vibrio sp. 10N.222.46.A1. The sequence goes on along the minus strand of NZ_JBFRSN010000912.1, from coordinate 6,816 downwards.
GGTTTGCCAATTTTCAGGTTCAGAACGGCTATAACCCGCAGCTACCGCGATCACTTTTGCGTTCTTACCCAGTGCTACTTCAATATTGCGAGCAAACTGTGTATCCGCTTCATGGTCACCGATATACATCAAACACAGTTCTTTAGAGTGAGCTTCACCAAATATGTTTTCAACACACTTCATGCCGCCAAACGGATGCGGTTTTTGATTACCATTCGATACATCGTCATAGCCAACTACTGACTTAAACACCTCACCTATACCGTAGCTATCGAGTACAGTTCGAATATTCAATTGAGAGTTTTGCGAGCAAACCCCATGAGGAAGGTGCGCGAACTGACTGATCACGGTTTCCATTCCCTCAAACAGAGCTACGGGAGTTTGATTTTGCTCTTGATGCTCTGCCCACATACCACCAGCGATCAACATTTCATCATGAGACATCCCATAATAGTCGACATACAAGGCTTGCCAGTTTTTAGCACCGTGGTTGGCTTCGTGATAGAGCGCTTCACTCAACAAATATTTGGGTAAATTATCACCTGACAAATGTGGTGCGACCACAGAAATGATGTCTTTGGTTATTGCGATATTTTTTGGAACTGAATTGACTAAGGTTCCATCATAATCCCACAGTATGGCATCTAATTTCATACACTATCTCTTTGTTTAAATTGGCTATTTGAATTTATCACTCTCCCCCTATTGAGGAAAATTTTATTGTCTCTAATTTGAAATATAACCCGGAACAAGCAAAAAATTGAGAGGTTGCGGAGCGTAGAATCGTTAGACGAGAATAACTAAACAAGCTTTGCTCACATAACCGCTTTATCAATTGCAATATATCAGTATAATCCCCCGCTCTATAACGCTACCCAGCATAGGAATAGCGTCATCCCAAATTTTGTGAGTACCCAATGTCGAAACTATTTTTCAAAGGCCGTATTGAAACAAGACAGAACCACGTTCTTGCTGGCTACAATGTAAACCGCGATGTTAAAGTGGGTACTGAAGAGTCACCAGTTGCTGTAATGGTTCAAACTGAAGCTCGTAAAGCAGAAGTTGAAGCAATCGCGGCCGAGCATTCAATCTTTGTTACTGTATCTGTTGATGCAACTAAAGAAGAAAACACGCTTGAGTTCGACACATTACTAAACAAGCCAAAAACAATGACGTTCGAAAAGACACCTAACCGTAACGACCCATGTTCTTGCGGTAGCGGTAAGAAATACAAGAAATGTTGTGCATAAGCACTTCTGATTCATGCTACTCATAGTGTGATTGAGATGATTGATTAAAACGGGCAGATCACTACGATCTGCCCGTTTTTTTTATGTCCAGAGTTGCGCATTTGGAAATATATTAGCTTTTAGAGAACATTAGCTTTTAGAGAAAAATAGCTTTTGCTCAACCATGATAAATCAACCAACATGCTGGTGAACTATTGGGTTATTTCGCTTTAGCCACTGTCGCTTCTGACAACTTACTTAGTACACCCGATATTTTTTGAATCACTTTGTCACAGCCATTGATCGCGTGACGCTCTACCAAGTAATTAGGATCGTTGTAAGACAACCATACTTTCTTATTGGAATCTTCCGTGACTAACACCTTCTGCGGTAAATCTATCGCGACTTCTTGAGCACATTGCATTAATGGTGTCCCTACTTTCGGGTTACCAAAGATGATGACTTCGGTTGGTCTCAATTCAAGATCGACCTTACTCGCGTTTTTCTGATGGTCGATTCTCGCAAACAAGGTCAATCCTTTGCTTTTGGCGATTTCTTCAAAGCGGTCAGCGGTCTCTTTCACTGAGTAATTACTTTGATATTTAATCAAACCATCAGAAGCCGTAGCTGAAAATGATGCCGAGAGTAAAATGGCGCATAGTGGTAGTAATTTTTTCATCGTCACCTCTGAGATTTAACCTAATCAAACTTACATTCGTAGCGCCACTTCTAAAATCAGCGACGTAACCCATGTCAGTATAGACACGTTTCCATTCTCAATTTGCAGAGAGGATCACTTTTCTAATGCGTCTTATTATCAGCAGTTGAGATAGGAATTGTTTCAAAAGCTAAACACATGATCAGTGCCACGACTTAGTCCCACACTTTTCACACTGGTATTCGTAATCACTGTCGACATAAAAACCGGGAACATTATGGTCACCTTTAAACAATAACGTCATCAGGTACTCCATCAACACGCCTAGTTTCCATTGTTTCTTTTCAGATTCCGCTTCCGCTTTAGATTGAGCATCGGAAGCGTTAACAGCAAGGTGCGGGGTAAGTGCGTTGCACTGCTCACAGTGATAAGGGTGTTTAATATATTTATTATCAAGTATTTATATAAGCCATCTAGCATTTATAAAGTTGACGAATACTAACAACTTATCACTCGGTTCTCGAACTCATTGTTGTCCTTTAGAGTTTTATTAGAAAGAAATGAGACACGAGATAATACCATGTGCCATGTATCTACTTTTATTGGCATTGCGCAGAACAAAAAGAGTAACCGTGTATCGTTTGAAATTTAGTTAAGCGCTTTAATTAGAACCGTGTATTTCCACAGGTTTGCTTCATCTTCTCCGAGCTCGATACTTGCTTCCCCACCCTCTTTATCAAGAATAAAAACAGGCATCTGTCCGCTAGACTCTCCATTTTCATAATCGCATGACATTTTGGCTTCCAGTAGAATAGCGTTAGCTTCATGCTTAGAAAGAACACCCGAATAAACGCATTCTTCAGTTTGAGATGAGACTTCCTGTCCGAAAGAGTCGAACTTAAAGGTTGGGAAGTTGAGTTTTGATTCAGAATCCTCGACAGTGATCGACACTTGGTAATCGATAGCTTCAATATTGTTATCGGTTGCAAATACACAACCGGAAACGCCAAGTAACAATACAGCTAAAGCAGTGGTTTTCATGTGGTTCTTATTCCTTCAACAATGGGCTTGCTACTCTGAAGTAACACTATGAATTCCCGGGTTTAATTTAAACTTTGTTAGGTAAAACTTGTTTGCCATTACTTGGCAAGATAGCTAACTTTTACTTTAATAGCCCTTTGTCCGCAGCACCTTCAAGCTGCACTTCTAGTTCTTTCCATAGAGCACGACTGCCTTTAGAAATACGCTCGCCATTAAAGGTCAGTACTTTGTCTTTGGATATGTTGTGCTTCTTCCAGCTGTGACCATCACCATGGATGTTATGAAGCAAAGGTGGCACTCTATCGATCGCCTTACCAAATCTGGCTTCCGGTGACTCACCCGCTTCGAACTCAAGCCATAAATCCAAATACTCGGTTCTTAAATGGCTTGGCAATGATTTCAGCAAGCGCTCAACACAGTTTCTCTCTTTGAGTTTGTTTTCTTCGGTTTCACTGGCATAAATGATGGTGTCTCCTGCATCGATTTCCCCAAGGTCATGTATCAGTAACATCTTCATCACTCGCGTAATATCGATTTGTTCATTGGCATAGTCTTTCAACATAAGAGCGCTCAAACAGACCTGCCAACTGTGCTCAGCGGAGTTTTCATATCGATCCAATCCAACCGGTTTTGTCTGTCGATGAACATCCTTTAATTGTTCAATCTCGACCATGAATTGCAGAATGCCTTTGATTTCTTCCACGATGAGCTTCCTTTAATTGAGCTTGAGCAACACACGAATGAGCCTTAGCTTATTTACCTGTTAGCCATAGGGTGTTCAGGGTTTAACTGAAGCAGATCCCACAAGTTACCGTAAAGATCTTCAAACACAGCAACGGTACCGTAACCTTGCTCTTTAGGCTCTCGGACAAAGTTAATGCCCAAAGACGTCATGCGTTCGTAATCACGCCAGAAGTCATCGGTGTTTAAGAATAGGAATACGCGTCCACCAGCTTGGTTACCGATGAAATCGTGTTGCTCTGGCTTGGAAGCTCTAGCAAGTAACAGGCTCACACCGGTTGAATTTGGTGGAGCAACAACAACCCAGCGTTTATCTTCTTCTGGTAAATACGTGTCTTCGATGAGATCAAACTTAAGCTTGTTTACATAAAAATCAAGCGCTTCATCGTAGTCTTTTACCACGAGTGCAATGTGGACAATATTCTGTTTCATAACATACCTTGTTGGGGTTTTAGCTGCGTGGAATGATGCCATGAAGCAGGCAAAGACACTAGGTGTTAACACTTAGTTTGGTGTTATGGTTAAAACAGTCCTAAGAGTACTCATGTTTTAGTTGCTAACAAAGCACCGCAAGTCGCCAAAAAGCCACCTGATAACCTGTTCAATAGCATCTTTGCTGAGCGCCCTTGAAATACAAAACGAGCTTTAGAGGCAGTGCAAGCATAGAGACTCAATACTCCACCTACAGCTACAGTTGAAATCACCAAAATCATCATCACATCTGTTGTGGTAAATGTTTTTAGGTCTATGAATGCGGGAAAGAAACCCATGTAAAACAAAATCGCCTTTGGGTTTGAAACTGTCATCAATAACCCGATAATCACGCTTGAAGCTTTCATTCCTTGCTCCGAAGATGTACTCGATGATTCACTAACATCTGACGTCCATGTTGTGTAAGCCAACCAAAACAAATAGGCAACGCCTACATATTTAATTACCGTAGCAAATTCACCCATTGCGCTAGCTAAAGCCGATAAACCAGACAAAGCTAAGAATATAAAAATGTAATCCGCGATTAGTACGCCAAGCACCACTAACAAGCCTTGTTTCCAACCAAGGCTTAGAGACCTCGACAGAACTGCGAGAACGCTGGGGCCCGGTATGGCTGCAGATAGTAACATCGCAACAAATAGAGCTATTCCTGATGTAATTGACATAATCCCTCCCTAGATCGTTTGTCGTTCGACAATTAACCTGTTTCATGTAACTAAGCGATTTGACCGCGCATGATAAATTGCGGGCCTGCTGCGCCACCTAAATACTGTTCATTGGTATCTTCGAAGCCGCCTTTGTTATAACAGTTGAATGCTGCGGGATTTTTGCAATTCACGGTTAAGTAAATCAACTCATACGCTGAGTAATTCGCTTTTAAATATGGAAACAAAGCTTTGACCGTGCCCGTTCCTAAACCTTTACCTTGCTGGTTTTTATCAAGCACAAAAGCTCTTAAGCCAATACTTCCTTCAGGGCAGAATTCGTAGTGCTCTGCGTAAGCGATATCCAGCTTAAAGAAACCAACAACTTCGTTATCAGACTTAATCACGTGCAAGTGCGTCGTTTCACTGCCGTCTAATAAAAACTCTGCAGCTGTACCAGCGAACTTAACCTGTTCATCGGCGAGTTGGATGGCCTGAACTAACGCCACATGTGATTCTTGAAGCCTTTCAATAGTTATCATTGTTGTTCCTTCTGTATAACACGCACGAAAAACCGACTAGAGCTCATCGCTAGTGTCTCGAGAACCGTAGTTTGGGAAGTTGATATTAAGAACGTTATCATCCTCAAGTGTGAATAGAACGCTTCCATTCTCGACACCAGTTTCGTTCCTATCTGAACAACCTAGAAACAGCTCCCAATCAAACGAATATTGAAGGCGGTATTGATTCGCATTGATGTGTAGAACGTCTTTGATTTTAATACCGTCCACCACGTGTGCCATATCATCGATGTATGACAGGTCTGGGATTAACTTTTCTTCGAAATCACTCTTATGCTCGGTTAAGAAATTGAGCAGCTCAGAACACAACTCGGAGCCTTGAATCAATGGTTTAGACAGACTAAAAAACAACATTTCTAAATACTCCAAGGATTGTTTTGATATTGGGAAGATGCGCGCGAACCTGTTACAAATTAACGCTCAGCCAACACTAACCTTTAAGGCTAAACGTTACTATTATCCGAGCTATTAAACGAGTACATTCGAACTTCATCTCGAGGAAACCAGCCCAATTTTTCGTAAAACTGTTGAGCGTTGATGTTGTCGTTATAGACAAACAAGTGGGTCTTCGGGATGCCTAACCCTGCAAGTGCGTTGACCGCCTCTGCGACAAGCTTACAACCTAACTTTTGTCCTCTAAAGTTGGCCGAGACAGCTAAATGTTGTAAATACCCACGACGTCCATCCGTTCCTACTAACACAGCGCCAATGATCTCGTTGTTACTTTCAGCCACAAAACTCAGACCAGGGTTACGATCTAAATAGCTCGCAATGCTTTCTTTCGAATCGGCATCGCGAATACTCATGCCTTCTGTCTGGCACCACAACGCGATCACTGAGTCGTAGTCTGAAATTGCCATTTCCCGAATGTTGACCACTCTACTCTCCTTATTTATACGGGTACTTAGTTAGCCGTGTTTCTCGTAATAAATGAGTAGCTAATAATACTTATGTGTTAACGAATATCTTGGCAGAACCTAAAGAGATAACCGTCAGGAGTTTGAACGATGAACTGCTTCTGAGTCGCGATCGAACCCCCACATTGATAAGACTTCGACTCTAACGCTAAGTAAATAGAATCAGCGGCGCTTTCGTTAACTCTCTGATAAAGTGGTTCGATATCGATAACATCCCATTGAAAGTTAACGCCACGCCCTAAAGGAAATTCCAGGTCACCTGAAAGCCATTTTCGACTTTTGCCCGCAATCCCTTCAAGCATCACATCAACACCATCAAGCGTTAGATAAACAAACTCTTCATCTGGGCGCTCGTATTTCACTTCAAATCCCAACACATCGACAAAGAAGGATTGGCTCACATTAATATCGAAACAATAAAGCTCAGGAACTACTCGTAATGTCATGATTTACCTATTCACTAAATAGCGAGAGATTAGTAAGAATCTAATCAGGATTTCCACTCTAATATAG
>NZ_JBFRSN010000911.1:0-1315 GCF_041473595.1 Vibrio sp. 10N.222.46.A1 | reverse complement strand
ACCTAACACACCGGAGAATACGCCCTGCCAAACGAAAATGCGTTTCACAAGGCCGTCCGATGCGCCCATGGTTCTTAAAATCGCGATCTCTGATGCTCTGTCTTTTACTGCCATCATTAATGTCGAGACAATATTGAAACAAGCAACACCAATAACCAGTACCATCACCAGATACATAATGGTGCGAACCAACTGAATATCTCGATACAAGAAGCCAAACTTCTGTTGCCAGCTTCGTAGATACACATACACATCAAGCTGGTTACCCACCTCACGCACAATAGAGTTCGCGTTCAGAACATCGGTCACTTTTAAAGAAACCCCTGTCACAGCCTCACCTAGGTTTGCGTAAACTTGCGCATCGCCGATCGGGATCAAAGCTAAGCTGTGGTCAATTTGGCCATTAAGCGTCAGCAAGCCAACGACTTTGACTCGAACACGTTTAGGTGCTTGAACCTTAAGCGAACCATTCACCGTCGGGATCATCAGAGTTAAGTAATCACCGACTTTCGCGCCAAGTACATTGGCCACGCCAGAGCCCAGGATAATCTGTTGTTGCCCTGCCTTAAAATCGCTCCAAGCTTTCTTATCGATAAAACTCGATAGGCTCGATACTTGTTGCTCAAGTTGTGGATCAACACCGCGAACTTCAATTGCTTTCAGCTCTTTGCCTTTTTCGGCAAGCGCGGTAATTTTCACATAAGGCGCAGCTGCGACAACGTCTTCATGTTGGGTCGCTTGTTCGATCACATGCTCCCAACGTGTTACAGGTTCATTGACGCCCTCAAACTCACCGTGAGGAATGACAGAAAGTACTCGTGATTGAAGCTCTCGCTCAAAACCATTCATTGCAGATAAGCCGATAATGATTACCGCGACACCAACAGCAATACCAATTGTCGAAGACAAGGAGATGAACGACACCATTTTGTCTCGTTGTTTCGCCCGGCTAAATCGGCCGCCTATCAATAGAGATAAAGAAGAAAACACTTAGCTCTCCTCTTTTTCTACGTTGACCAGTAAACCATCTTGCATGTGAAGTTGGCGATCCATCTTACCGGCAAGTTCACCATCGTGAGTCACAACCAAAAAGGCAGTATCGTACTCACGGTTCAGTTCGCGCATTAAGTCGTAAATAGAAAGTGCTGTGTTGTGGTCTAGGTTACCAGTCGGCTCATCCGCCAACACTAGCGCAGGCTTGTTCACCAATGCACGAGCAATTGCCACTCGTTGCCTCTCACCACCTGAAAGTTCTGAAGGTCGGTGGTCAACACGATGACTTAGCCCCACTTTATCAAGTAACAACTGTGCTTCT
>NZ_JBFRSN010000910.1:0-815 GCF_041473595.1 Vibrio sp. 10N.222.46.A1 | reverse complement strand
CGGTAGTGTTCTACTGAGCCTTTACCCCCAATTGTTACTGAATTGCTGACAGCTATTTCTGAAAGACATCAACCATTGAGCTAATATACAATTACTTTCAACGATGAATTTTATTGTAGTCGCCAATCCAACATCATACTCAATGGACACAACGAAAGCCCAATTAGTCCATGTTTCTTTTATTTACAATTCGCTTAACTAGCTCATCTTCGAGAATTTTTCGTGCGACTCCATCGGCATCAATCAAAGCTTTTGCAAGATCATTGATATCTTGTTCAGGTTGCTCTCTTTTCACAACACCGTAAAACCGTAACAAGCGGCAAGTTACAATGGTAAACTCACCCTTTTCACTCAATGGTCTATAAAAATCTCCAGGAGAAATTGCATTTATATGCTCGTGGTAGAAATCAAAATGAGGGTGAATAATTTTATAGTCTTGAGAAGAATTAGGAAAACGGCGGCGATCGGGGTTAACAAGAACTTCCTTTGAACTCTTAGCTCCATTACAATCTTTACATGCAACACAGAGATTTTCAGGTTCAAACATAAATTGAACCTTTTTATCTTTTGGAACTATATGCTCAATATCCCATGCCATCCCATGACCAACAGGATATGTAATTGCACAGTATGGGCACACATAGTTCTGTTCAACCTTGTAATGATTTTTTATGGACAATTTAATGTCTTTAAATTCATCATCCCCCCAGTCAGTTCCGTTTTTTTTATCACGCTTAATAAAATTATCAACTAACTCTAACTCACCTTTCGTGTATGTTACTGGGTTATCAATCTTCATTAATCTCCTCCATAAC
>NZ_JBFRSN010000909.1:0-2424 GCF_041473595.1 Vibrio sp. 10N.222.46.A1 | reverse complement strand
GTCATAACGAAGACCGCCAGTTACAATCAACTTGTCTTCCATGAAAAATGCTTGGTCTTGAACAAACACACCCCATTGCGTTATTTCTGCATCAGGTATACCAGTGCTACCCGGTGTAACAGTGCCTCGATCAAATTTATGGTCGTAGTTTTCTAGTTCAAAGTCATTCTGCAGGTAGGTGAAACCATATGTGAACTCGTGATCCGCACCATCAATATTCACTAGCTTAGAAAGCTGTGTATCAACTTGCATGTTTACATCAGAAGCATCACGCTCACGAAGTCGACGTCCGTTGAAGCGAGTTGTATCGTAGTTTTTATTCAGAGTACTTGAGTCTTGGTAACTTAGAGACCAGTCTAAAGAGTCAGCAATTGAAGAGCTTAGCTTAAGCTGTTGTTCCAATGTTGCACGAAAACGTTTGTTGGTGTCTTTGTTGTAATTATCAGTATATACAAAGCCCGGCATAAGCTGATAGCCATTGTAGTTTAGCTCATCTTCATCATATTGACGTTGGTAATGCTCAACCGTAATACCAACCTTATTTGAATCTGATACATTGTAGAATGCTTTGGCTAGGATATTACTTAATTCCGTATCTGCTGGGTTCTCTGCACCACGATCTGGACCTTGAACTTCGCTTCCTGATGAATGAGTTTCTGTCTCGTGGCCTTGAGCGTATGTCGCCATAACGATCGTTTCTAACTTATCTTTACGCATCGCCCAAGAAACTGTGTTCTTGAACTGTTCATCTGCAGATGTATAGGTAGATTTGATGCCAAAACGGTTTTCATCCCCGTCAGTTCTAAGCATATCCTCTGGATTTTTAGTTCTTAGCAGTACTGCACCACCAATGGCATCTGAACCGTAAAGCGTAGAAGCAGGGCCTTTATTCACCTCTATGACACTTAATGTATCGACTTCGATCGCATTCGAATATTTACGTTGCTCAGAAGCGCCAGGGTTATATGGTGTAGGTTGTTGAACTCCATCTACCATAAGTTTAACGCGATCACCTTCAACACCGCGGATGTTAAAGCCTGAAATACCAAAACGGCCACCGCCTTGAGCTTCTACTCCTGGCGTGTATTGAAGAGCTTGCTTTATGTCGCTAGACATTTGATTATCTATATCTTTTGCAGATACAGACTCAATTGAGCTTGAAACGTCTTCTTTGTTTTGTTCAGTACGCGTTGCTGATACAACAACCTCGTCAAATAGGGCATAATCTTCAGCAAAGGCTGATGTTGATGAAAGCGCTAAAACGATTGAAGCAGAGAGTAGGGATTGCTTATACATCTGATAGTTACCTTAGTTCCATAATATCATCTTGATTTGCGAAAGATGATATTGGATCTAAATGATAATTACTATTATTTGCATTTAAATAATTTTCAATATTATCAACTAATTCATAATTAGCGTCATTAAACACATGTATTAAAAAGAGTTTTTCAGTTCCATTCACTACGTGAATGCTTCTCTTTTTGTGATTAAGATCTCACTTACAAAGTAGGAAAGTTATGCATAGCCCAATAACACTTGAAGCCTTACACATATTAGATGCCATTGATCGTCGTGGAAGCTTCGCGGCAGCGGCTAATGAAATGGACCGAGCACCTTCTTCATTGAGTTATCAAATCCAGAAGCTAGAACAAGACTTAGATATTATGATTTTTGATCGCTCAGGCCACCGTGCAAATTTCACGGAAGCGGGGCAGTTAATATTAGAGCAAGGAAGGATCATTCTTGGTGCCACTGAACAGCTCGTTAATGACGCGAGTATTCTTGCCAATGGCTGGGAGTTGGATTTAACGATTGCCTTTGATGGCATTATTCCGATTGCTAATTTCTTCCCATTAGTCGATGAACTCGGAAAAATAAGTAAAACTAGGGTTCGATTACAAGAAGAGATTCTAGCTGGATGTTGGGAATCTCTTTCAGACGGCCGAGCTGATTTATTGGTGTGCCCAAAGGTTGACACCATACCAAACGATATGAAAAGTGACATTATCGGTAAGATGGAAATGGTATGGGTTGCAGCATCAAATCACTACGTTCATAAGCGTTCTGGTGATTTCGACCAAAAGGCGAGAGAAAGTTACAGGGTTATCGCAATTGCAGATACAGCGCGTGACCAACCTGCATTAAGCATCAATATTCTAGAAAAGCAGCCACGTTTAACCGTAACAAGCTTCCCAGCCAAGGTAGAGGCTCTAACTGCAGGGTTAGGGATCGGCACCTTACCGAATAGTGTAGCTAAACCTTTGATTGAATCTGGCGTTCTACAACAGATTTCGGGTACCGAACCACAGCTTATCGACATCGTAATGGCTTGGCGACGTAACAAAATGGGCGACGCCAAGTCTTGGTGTATTCAACACCTAAAAAAAACATGGGCGTTAAAGTAACGGCAACACCATATCT
>NZ_JBFRSN010000908.1:0-5712 GCF_041473595.1 Vibrio sp. 10N.222.46.A1 | reverse complement strand
GATTGATGCTTTCAACGGTTTGATTCAAGGCTTGTTGTTGGTCATTGCTGAGGTTGGGGTTGTTGACTATCGCCTGCAAAGATTGCGATATCACCTCAAGAGACTCACTCGCGTCTTGAGCGTATTTTTCCATACCATCCAAGTCCAAGGTCATATCAACATTGATCAGTGGGGTTTGTTCTTGTTCTGCTTCAGAGGCGAACCCTGTCAGTGAGATCAACATAAGTGCAATGATGGCCAATGGTGTTTTCCACATGAGTATTCCTTTCTCATTGTTCTGTTTATTTAGATGTGTCTTTTAGTATGGTTCACTTCTCTCGTTTCTAACTGATTAATCTTGTCTTTAATTCTCAAGACTTAGGTTTAACTCACTAATTTTTGGGCAAAAAAATACCCCACCTATATAAGGAAGGGTATTAATAAGGCTAAATCACTTGCTGTAAGTGCTTTAACTTCTAATTATAGATAAAGCTATAGATAGAAGAATTACTCTGAGTCGTTTTGCTCTTCGTCCGCTAGCTCATCAATGATCTGATCAGCAAACACAGGTGCAAACCACTCATCCATCTTGGCACGCAGTTGGTCAACGCCGATGCCCTTCATTGAAGAGAAGACATCAACCGCTACATCACCACCGAAAGATTTCGCATCATTACGGATTTTCAGTAGCTGTGCTTTACGCGCACCGCTTTTCAGTTTGTCTGCTTTTGTTAACAAAACCTGTACTGGGATGCGGCTATCGATAGCCCAGTAGATCATTTGTTGGTCAAGGTCCTTCATTGGGTGACGGATATCCATCAATACCACTAAACCTTTTAGGCTTTCACGTCGTTGTAGGTATTCACCTAGCGACTTCTGCCATTTTTTCTTCATCTCAAGCGGTACTTGAGCGAAGCCATATCCCGGTAAATCGACAATATGACAGCCGTCGGTAACCTTAAATAGGTTAATTAGCTGAGTTCGACCTGGGGTTTTACTGGTTTTCGCCAAGCTTTTTTGGTTTGTAACGCGGTTTAGTGCGCTAGATTTACCAGCATTGGAGCGTCCTGCAAACGCAATTTCGATCCCTTCGTCTTCTGGTAAGTGACGAATATCAGGTGCACTGGTAATGAAATGCGTGTTTTGATAATGAATTTTTACGCTCACTGTTAACTCCATCTCGACTTTGTGTAGTCGATTGATTACTTTTTTGTGAATTTGTGTAAAATAACCGTGCTCGGCATAAGGTCGCCTATTGTACCATGAGTGGCAACATAGAGTGGTACTGGAAGCTTGATAATTATAATGGAATGTCATGAAGAAATTAGCGCTAATTTTGAGTCTTTTAGCCAGCTGCTCAGTATGGGCTCAAGGTAGTATTGAAGCTGGTAAAGCCAAATCACAAACATGTGTTGCCTGCCACGGTGCTGACGGCAACAGTCTGATCACTCAGTATCCTAAGCTGGCTGGTCAACATGAGAAGTATCTAGAGAAGCAGTTAAAAGAGCTTAAGCTAGGTATGACGAGTGGTGGTAAACAAGGTCGTTACGAGCCTGTAATGGGTGCAATGGCGATGCCTTTATCTGAAGAAGATATGGCTGACCTAGCGGCATACTACGCATCTCTCCCTATCTCTAGTAACTCTACTCCTGAAAATGTAGTAGATGAAGGTAAGGTTCTTTACACTGCGGGTAACGCAGAACGCGGCGTAACGGCTTGTATTGCTTGTCACGGCCCTCGTGGTAATGGTACCGAACTTTCTGGTTTCCCTAAGATTTCAGGTCAGCACGCAGATTACATCAAGGCTCAACTTGAGAAATTCCGCGATGGTAACCGTAATAACGACATGAATGCGATGATGCGTGATGTAGCTAAAAAGTTAACAGACGCAGATATTGATACCTTATCGAAGTACGTTGGTGGTTTACACTAATATGTCGGTTTCTTGCTCTTAGCCAGAGTAATGAAATGTACGTTCGAGCGAGATTGAAGAGACGCCCCGATCAGTAATGGTTGGGGCGTTTTCTTTTGTATTGATTTTATATATCCGGTTTGTGTTAATGTCTAATTTATCAATGCGTGTTCGAATTGTGTACAAAAGTGTGAGCTCGCACTCTTGTAGTCTTTTTGTAAAAAGGTAAAGTAGCCGCCATCAGCTAGGAGCTGACTTAGATACGGATGGTCATCTAGTCTAACGGTATAGACAGAAACGGATCAGGCTAGGACAGCCCAGCAACAAGGTGTTAGAAAAGGATAGCCAAAACTCATCAGGACGATGAACAACAAACAAATTTGGCATGGAAAGCACCAATAACAAATGGAGATTTGTGTACCAAGTTGAGTATGCAAATTTTGGCCGATATAGGCAGATTTAGAGAGCGATAGGTTTTCCTATCGCTTTTTTTATTGATTTGATGAAAAAACACCCAATACCTCTCCACTATAAACTCAGTTTCTGGTATGTTTCGCATCCCTGTTTAAGGATGTGCTATGTATACTTGTCCCTTATGCCATCACCAAGGCGTGAATCACTATTTTGAAGACAAACGCAGAGCCTATCTGCAGTGTCAGCAATGTGAACTGGTATTTGTTAAACCTGAACAAAGGTTAGAAGCAAAAGAAGAGAAAGCACACTATGATCTCCATGAGAACGATCCTAGTGATGCAGGCTATCGCCGTTTTCTATCTCGCATCGCGGATCCACTAACAGACAAAATTTCATCTAACTCACACGGGTTGGATTTTGGTTGTGGCCCAGGCCCTACGCTATCTATTATGTTAGAAGAAGCCGGACACACCATGGAGTTGTACGATATCTATTACCACCCAGAAGCTTCTGTGTTGGAAAAAACGTATGACTTTATGACTGCCACGGAGGTGATAGAGCATCTTTATCACCCAGACAAAGTGTGGCAGCAATGGTTGAATTTAGTTAAACCCAAGGGCTGGATTGGTCTTATGACTAAACTAGTAATAGACGTAGACGCGTTTGCTGGTTGGCACTACAAGAATGACCCGACACATGTCGTCTTCTTTAGTCGTCAAACATTCCAGTTTTTGGCAGAGCGGGATAAGCTCGAACTAGAATTTTTTGGAAATGATGTAATTTTACTGAGGAAAGTGCAGTAATGGGTCGTAGTAAGAAATCAAGAAAACCGGGAGCACTTGGCGCTCCGGAACCTATGGTTACTCGTAACCGTAGTGAATCTGATGTTGAAGGTCGTGAACGTAAGCGTGTTAAAAAGCGTAAAGGCCTTAAGTCTGGCAGCCGTCACTCTGATGGTAGCGAAGCAAAACAGCGTAAAGCTGCACTAGCTCGCGACCCTCGTTTAGGCAGCAAGAAAAAAATCCCGCTGATTGTTGAACCAGCGAAGAAGTCGACGAAACAAGAGCGCAAGCTATCTAACGAACAAGAGTTAGAGATGCTTGAGAATGATGCTCAACTGAACACATTGCTAGATCGTATCGAAAATGGTGAAAACCTAGGTGCTGGTCTGCAGAAGTTTGTTGATGAGAAACTTGATCGTATCGAACACCTAATGGGCCGCTTAGGTCTGCTAGAGCCAGAAGACGATGAAGAAGAGATCTTCGAAGAAGCACCGGTTGCCTCTAAGAAGAAAGCAAGCTCTGACGAAGACTTGCTATCTCAATTCGAAGATTTCGACTTAGACAGCTTTAAAGGTTAATAGCCAATGAACGTAACCTTATTAGCAATTGCTGGTGGAATTATCATTCTCGGCTTGGGCTCTTACGCAGGTTACCTTCTACTTCAAGTGAAGAAGCAGACGGAGTTGCAAAAGCAGCATCAAGCACTTGCCATTGAAAAACGTAACGCGACGATTTACGAAAACGTAAATACTTTGTGCTTAGCGGGTATTCAAGGCCAGTGTGACTTACCTGAGATCAGTATCCGAGTGTGTATCATTATGGATAACGTTCAGGGTGATGAGCGTGTCGATTTTGATTCTGAGTATCCTGCTCTTTCTGAGCTGTACCATATCGTAAAAGATATGGCTCGCGGAGATGCAAGACAGGAACTGACGAAGAAAGATCGCATGCAGCAGAATCTCACGCGCCATAAGGCAGAGACTCGCTTGAATGATGCGGTCATCGAAGATTTGAAAAGGTTGCAGGAGAAGGTTAAGCCTCTCAACAACCAAATCAACATTCAGATGATCTAGTCACTAAGACTATTTAATATAGAGGCTTGTTGAACACTCCATTTTTAAGACGTGCTGCTTTTAATACCTATGCCTTTAAGACGCTTTGTCTTAAAGGCATATTGTTTTTAAGTCGCCTTGCTTTTTAATAGACAATGTTAAATGGGCTTTCTTACCTTTTGCGTCTCGTTAATCCCGACGCTTTGTTAGTGATCAAGCTAGCAGTTCTGAGTTTTTGTCTGAAAAATTGATTTTGTCTTGGAACGACCTTACTGGTCGTGTGGCAAAATAACCCGTCTATATTTTAATGTATGTAAAATGATTTGAGAGACCTTAGGTTCTCGCGGATCTAAATTGGAAGTACCGCTATGTCGAGCAAGCCAGTAACAACGAATCAGCAAATCGTTTGGGATCAAGAAATCTTAAACAAGTACAACTATTCGGGACCTCGTTACACCTCATACCCAACTGCGTTGGAGTTTCATGAAGCGTTTACTGTCGCTGATTACGACATGGCGTGTACTCAATATCCTGATCGTCCACTCTCTCTTTACGTGCATATCCCATTTTGTCACAAGCTTTGTTACTACTGTGGTTGTAATAAAGTCATTACTCGTCACTCGCATAAAGCGGATGAGTACTTGGATGTGATTGAACATGAAATCCGCCAGCGCGCCTCGTTATTGAATGGCCGTAAAGTGACTCAACTGCACTTCGGTGGTGGTACACCAACGTTCTTGACCAAAACACAAATCACTCGTTTGATGGGCATTTTGCGTGAAGAGTTTAACTTCACCGCTGACGCTGAAATCAGTATTGAAGTTGACCCGCGTGAGATTGAGCTAGACGTACTTGACCACCTTCGAAATGAAGGCTTCAACCGCCTGAGCATTGGCGTGCAAGACTTTAATAAAGAAGTACAGAAGCTGGTTAACCGTGAGCAAGATGAAGAGTTCATTATTGCAATGGTTCAACGTGCGACAGAGCTAGGCTTCCGTTCAACTAACCTGGATTTGATCTACGGCCTACCAAAGCAGACTCAAGCTTTGTTCGCTGAAACATTGAAGCAAGTGTTAGAAATGAAGCCGGGCCGTTTATCTGTATTTAACTACGCACACATGCCGCAACTGTTTGCTGCGCAGCGTAAGATAAAAGATGAAGACCTACCTGAAGCTAAAGAGAAGATGGCTATCTTACAAGATACTATCGAGACGCTAACCGGGGCGGGTTATCAGTTCATAGGTATGGATCACTTCGCATTACCTGAAGACGAGCTAGCCGTAGCACAACGTGAAGGTATTCTGCATCGTAACTTCCAAGGCTACACGACCCAAGGTGAAGCTGACTTAATTGGTTTCGGTGTTTCTGCTATCTCAATGGTCGGTGATGCTTACGCTCAAAACCAGAAAGAGCTGAAGAAGTACTACGCTCAAGTGAATGACCTGCGCCATGCACTTTGGAAAGGTGTTGCACTAGACAGTGACGACCTTCTACGTCGTGAAGTGATCAAGCAGCTGATTTGTAACTTCAAGCTTGATAAAACAATGATCGAATCTGAGTTCTCGGTTAACTT
>NZ_JBFRSN010000907.1:0-3077 GCF_041473595.1 Vibrio sp. 10N.222.46.A1 | reverse complement strand
CATCTACGCCGGCTTGGTGCAGCATCAATCAGCTTGCGAGCTCCACCAAGACATCACTCAATCAACTCCCACAAGTCTTAGACCAATCTCGACTCGCCTTTAAGAAAACCAGTCAATTACTGCTAGATGATATCCAAACTAAAATCATTATTGCGTTGGCAGCCGTTATCACTGTCATTGTTATCGCGTTGACCGCTATCTATCTACTTATCCTAAAACCCATGCAGCAAACCTTGGTGGAAGCGACCAACAATATCTCTTCTATGGCGCAATCTATCCAGATCACGGCCGAAGCTCTGAAATACAGCACAGAGAAACAACAGGAAATCATGGACTACATTGAGCATTCACCCACTCAATATACTGATAAATAAGACGTAAACGATCAATGCATTATGAGTCACTTGTAAAATAAAAGTTATTTTCAAGAATAAAACAATGCACTTAGAGACGGATTAAAATTACCAATTGCTGATTGAATTCCAGATCTAAGGCAATCAAGTGTTTATCACGGAGCTTAGGGAAAGCGTAACAAAAGGCACTAAAAATGGGAGATTTTACGGGGGAATAGTAGGTTGGAGATATTTTTCTTTCGCACAAGAAAAAACGCCCCAGTCAAATACTGACTGGGGCGGCTGAATCAGCCTAATCCAATAACGTGAAACAAAAGGTCTGAAAGATAGAACATCTTACCTCTGTACCCTACAAGATTTAATGTACAACAATTGCTCAGAAATGAAAACCATTTTTGTAGTTTTTTTTCATGAACGTTTTATTAAAACACCCAAAATCTTCTTATGACTTAACTTTATTCGAGACAAAAAAAAGCCAGTGTTTGTGCACTGGCTCATACTAATTTACTCAATAAGGTCAAAAACTGATTAGTGGGCTTGATCCCAGTTGTCACCGTGGCCAGCTTCCGCGACAAGCGGTACTTCTAGCTCTGCGGCGGATTCCATCAATTCTTGTACTTTACTTTCAATTTCGGCTAAAGCTGACTCTTCCACTTCGAAGACCAATTCATCGTGTACTTGCATAAGCAGTTTCACACGACCATCGCCTTCCGCTTGAATCCATTCATCAACCAACAGCATCGCTTTCTTAATGATATCTGCTGCTGTGCCCTGCATTGGCGCGTTGATTGCCGCACGTTCAGCAGCCTTACGACGCATGCCATTTCGAGATTGAATCTCAGGAAGGTGCAGACGACGACCGTAAATGGTTTCAACAAAGCCTTGCTCTGAAGCCGCGCTGCGTGTGTCTTCCATATACTGCATCACACCTGGGTAACGCTCAAAGTAAGTATCCATGTAGTGTTGTGCTTCGCCACGAGGAATACCTAGCTGCTTAGCCAAACCAAAAGCACTCATGCCGTAGATAAGACCAAAGTTAACCGCTTTAGCACGACGACGCTGCTCAGTGATCACACTCTCAATATCAACACCAATGATCTCAGCAGCCGTTGCCGCGTGGATATCTTTGCCTTGTTGGAATGCTTCCAGCAGCGCTTTGTCACCTGATAGGTGCGCCATGATACGCAATTCAATTTGAGAGTAATCGACCGCTAGAATCTTCCAACCATGTTGTGCAACGAATGCTTGGCGGATACGACGACCTTCTTCATTACGAATTGGGATGTTCTGTAGGTTTGGATCAGTCGAAGACAAACGGCCCGTCGCGGTCACCGCTTGATGATAAGACGTATGAACACGACCAGTCTCAGCGTTGATCATCTTCGGCAGTTTATCTGTGTACGTCGACTTAAGCTTCGCAAGACCACGATACTCAATGATCAACTTAGGTAGCGGGTAATCAAGCGCCAGCTCTTGAAGCACTTCTTCGTTGGTTGAAGGTGCACCTGATGGCGTTTTCTTGATAACTGGCAGACCCATTTTCTCAAACAGGATCGCTTGCAGTTGTTTTGGCGAGTTCATATTGAACTCTTGCTCTGCTATCTCGTAAGCTTTCTGCTCTAGCTCATCCAGACGAACCGCAATCTCTTGTGATTGAGCGCCTAGCAACATGTCATCAATGAATACACCAGTGCGTTCAATGCGAGACATCACAGGGATCAACGGTACTTCGATTTCTTCATAGATGGTTTTAAGCTTTTCATCTTGCTCGATGTTTTCCATCAGGCGGTTATGCAAACGTAGTGTCACGTCAGCATCTTCTGCAGCGTATGGAGACGCCTCACCCAGTTCAATCTGGTTGAAAGTAAGCTGTTTCTTGCCTTTACCTGCGATTTGCTCAAATGAGATGCAGCTGTGCTGAAGGAAACGCAGCGCTAGGCTGTCCATATCATGCTTGCCACCTACGCTGTTGAAAACGTAAGACGCCAGCATGGTATCGTGTTTGATGCCTTTCATCTCGATACCGTAGCGCGCTAGCACACTCATATCGTACTTCAGGTTTTGACCCACTTTAGCTTGAGCATCATCTTCAAGAATCGGTTTCAGTTGTTCAAGTACCCAATCACGATCCAGCTGTTGCGGTGCATCTAGGTAATCATGAGCAACCGGTACGTAAGCGGCAACGCCCTCGTCCGTCGCAAATGATAGACCGACCAAGTTCGCCACCATGTAATCAAGGCTGTCTGTCTCAGTATCAAAAGCAAACAATTCAGCTGCTTTAAGCTTTTCTAACCAAACATTGAATGACGCTTCATCTAGAATCGTTTCGTAGTTGCTACGATCAATCGTCACGGCAGACGTATTCATCTCTACAGTAGAAGCGCTGCTACGTACTGATCCAGCTCCCGCTGCGGAAGATTTCTCATCCGCCTCAACCACTCCGCTGCCACCTTCAAGGAGCTCGTTCAGCCAAGATTTGAAAACCAATTGACCGTATAGCTTGATCAACTCATCGATATTGGGTTGAGCTTTTACCAATGACTCAGGCGTCTCTTCAAGCTCAACATCTAGCTTGATTGTTGCAAGCTCGTAGGACATGTCAGCATTGGCTTTATTATCAGCCAGCTTCTTAGCCATCGTCTTCGAACCGCGGAAACCAAGCGCCGCAATATCATCAAGATTCTGATACAACTTTTCGATACTACCAATGCCTTGTAGTAAAGC
>NZ_JBFRSN010000906.1:0-5649 GCF_041473595.1 Vibrio sp. 10N.222.46.A1 | reverse complement strand
ATACTTGTGTAGCCGTACACATCTTCAATCATCGAAGGCTTAAGTGCTTCCCAAGGGCTGCCATCGCAAACTAAGTTTCCCTCTTTCAAAACTACCAATCGATCTGAGTATTGAGCGGCTAGGTTTAAGTCATGCAAAACTACGATAACCGCTGCGTTGTGGTTGTCGGCTAACTCTCTCGCGATCTTTAACGTGTTGTGCTGATGGGCAAGATCCAGTGCTGATGTGGGTTCATCAAGCATCAAGATACATTGGTCACCAGAATAGTGAAGTTGGGTTAGTACTCGAGCCAAGTGAACACGCTGTTTTTCACCGCCAGATAGAGAAGGGTAGAGTCTTTTACTTAGGTGAGACACATCGGCAACATCCATTTTCTGGCTAGCTATGCTAGTGAGCTTCTTGTTGGACTCTTGCAACGGGATACCACCAAGCTCAACAACTTCATGTGCCAGAAAGGGGAAGGTCAAGGTACTGTGTTGAGGAAGCATCGCTAAATGTTTCGCCAACTTCTGCGAAGGCCACTTATCTTTGGTGTGTCCAAAATACTGAATATCACCAGTGCTCGATATCTCCTGACATAAAGCTTTCAGCAGCGTACTTTTTCCTGCGCCGTTTGGTCCAAGTAGTGTGGTTACCTTTCCTGCTTCAATCTCAATAGAAACGCGGTCTAAAATCACTTTGTTGCCAAACTTCACTTCGATGTCGGTTGCTTTTAACGCTGCAGGAAACATTAAAGGATTCTCCCTTTCTGTTGAAATAGTAGATACAAGAAAAATGGAGCACCGATGATTGCAGTGACAATGCCAACTGGCAACTCAGCTGGTGCCAGTGCCACGCGAGAGAACATGTCTGCAGCTGTTAATAGTAACGCGCCTAATACCGCAGACAATGGGAGTAGGACTCGATGATCTGGGCCCGCTAACATGCGGCCTAAATGAGGAATAACCAGTCCGATGAAGCCAATCATGCCAGACAAGCTAACCGTGATACCAACGCCTGCGGCAGTCAGTAGAATGAGCTTTCGCTTGAGTTTCTGTACTGGGATGCCAAGGTGTTGCGCTTCTGACTCGCCCAGTAATAGAGCATTCAGTGACATTGCTTGGCGGTAGAAAACAACAAACAACCCAACGAGCGTGACAGCAGCAAGTAAAATGCCGGACCACTTAGCCCCCGCCAAAGACCCCATCGACCACAACGAAAGATCACGCAGCATTTGGTCATCAGCAATGAAATTCAAGAAGCCAATACCTGCGCCTGACAATGCACTGATCGCAACACCCGCTAATAACATGATGGTCACCGAGGTACCGAATTTTCCCGTACCTAGCTTATAAACTAGCAGGGTGGTTAAAGCGCCACCTAAAAAGGCAAATACAGGTACGGCCGCAAAGTTCATGAAAGCAGGGTATTGCAATGAAAGTTCAGAGAAAAGAACAATAGCCAACGCCGCGCCTAATGCAGCTCCGGCAGAGACGCCTATGACCCCAGGTTCCGCAAGCGGGTTTCGAAACAGCCCCTGCATGACGGCACCACATAATGCGAGAATCGCGCCTATTAGCATACATAAGATGGTTCTCGGTAAACGGATCTCTTGAATCACTAAATTGATGTGGGGAGCTAAGTCATTGCTGGGTTGGAATAGGCTGGCTGCGCTGTCAGCTAAACTAATGTTCATTGGCCCTACAGTAATGGAGAACAGTGCAACGAAGACTAGGGTTGCACCTAGGCCTAACATCGATGTTTTCAGTGGGACGGATCGTAGCAACATAAGGGGCCTCAATGTCTATCATCCGCTTCAATGCTCATCACGACTCTGCGAAAAGCGAGGCGGTGATGAGCATTGAGCAAGCAACAGTAAAAATAGGGTGGTTGAGCTATAGCGGGTAGATAAGCTATAGCGGGTAGATAAGCTATAACGGGTAGATAAGTGCGTTTAATCGCTTCGCTTCAGAAAGGCTTTCAAGACCAAGCCCTCCAACTAGAGCGCTGCCCTTTACGGTAATGATTTGCTTGTTCATGCCTGCTGGCGTTGCCGCTAGCATAGGTAACGATTTAAGAATGGCATCAGCGCCGCCCATTTTCTGGTAGCTACGGCCACTGACTAAAATCACATCTGGTTGCATTTCTACCAGTGATTCCATCGATAATGGCTTGTATGACGTTAGGCTTTGAGCCGCAGGGTTAACACCGCCAGCCAGTTCAATGATCGCGTTGGGTGATGTTTCACCGCCAGCAACATTTGCAGGACGGCCTTCATGCAGTAATAGGAACAGAACTTTCTTCGCTTCGTTGTTTGGTACTTGATTCGCTTTCAGTGCTGCGATTTTTTGATTCACTTCGGCTTTCACTTGCTGTGAGTGATCTTCGGTATGCGTTATCTTAGCTATTTGGTCGATTCGCTTTAGTAGCCCTTCAACGTTTGCTTCGGTGTTAACGATCTCGACATCGATACCCACAGATTTTAATTGAGAAATGGCATTGTCTGGCCCCATCTCATCTGAGCCAATCAGTGTGGTTGGCGATAAGGCAATCAATCCTTCTGCAGAAAGGTTTCTGTGATAACCAATCTTTGGCAGCTTTTTTGATTGAGGTAAGCGACTGGTCACATCAATTGCAATCAACTGCTCTTCAGCACCCAGAGCAAGAACTAATTCGGTAACGGCACTGCCAGCACTGATGATTCTAAGTTGTTTTACGTCGTCAGCGTTGGCGATAGGCGCAGCAAGTACCAACCCCATCGCCGCTATTGCGAGTAAATGTTTGTTGTTCTTTAATTTATTGAGCACTTTTAAGTCTTTCATAATAATTTATTTGTACTTTCTTTTGATGGAACGTAATCGCGAAGATGCTTTGTGAACAGCCTGTCCGCATGTTGAGTTTGAATTGATAGAGAGCTGGCTTTGGTTATTTGGTCTTATCAATCAAGAGTCCAATCTCATAAAAGGTGCTAGGTCTCATGAAAATTTAAGAGTCGTTCTAGCCTTCCTCCGTGAGTAGTTGGGTTGCTGGAATGCCGTTTTCTTGTAAGAACGACAACAACTTCACTAAGTTCTCTACGTTAGCTGCTTTATCGGCGCCAATGATGATTGGCTTCTTATCCGATGTGCCCGTTTCTTCTAACAGTGCGATCTTAAAATTTTCCCAGTCGATGTACTCTTGGCCGTTGATCGCCCAGTAAGGTTCGTGATCTAAGATATTGACGCTAATTGAATCTTTATGAACTTCAGAAACGTTTTTAATATCAGAACTCGGAAGCTCCACTTCTAATGACTCCAACTTCACTGATGCTGTCAGCAAAAGGAAAACCATCACGATAAATATAATGTCCAGTAAGGGTGTTAAATCCGGAACTAAGCTCTGTGTTTGAGATGAGTGTGGCGTTTTAATCATGCTTGGCTCACATCACCGATAGAGGCTTTGCTGACAGGAGTAGCTTGAGTGTCGCCAGACTGACTGGTTTGAATTGACATGCCTTCTAGCCAAACATTCACATAATTCAGAGTGTGTTCTAACTGAGCTAGCACTCGATCGGCCCATAGCCCGAGTAGTTGTGCTCCTGAAATCGCAGGAAGCGCAATCATCAAACCCGCAGCAGTGGTTCTCATTGCTAATCCAAGGCCGTCTGCCAAATCATTAGGTGTGATGCTGCCTGTTGTAGCGGCAACGCCTTTAAACATCTCAATAAGCCCAAGTACTGTGCCAAGCAGGCCAATTAGCGGACTGATGACGCCGATCAAGCCAAGCAGTCTTAAACCAGCATGAAGCTGGTGGCGTTTCTCTTGTAGCCAAATCCCTGCTGCATCTTCACGTAAACCTTTTGAGAAAGAGTGGTGAGCAAGCAGCATCGACACGCCCTTGTACAGCAGAGGTCGTTTACCAGAAATAGATTGTGCTAATGCTTCGATTTCTTTGCTATTGGTTGGTGAAATCTGATTGAGTTCATGACGAATAGCGCGTTTGCCAACCCCAATGCTTAGCATGACTTGGAAGATACGCTCTGCGATGATCATTGCTGTTAATGCTGAACAGATTAGAAGAGGCCATGTCATTAGGCCAAGTTGATCTTGTAAGTAACTGATTTGTTGCATGGTTAATCCAACTTAAAACGAACAGGTATTTGCACACGGTGAGCAATTGCTCGACCATTTACAGTATGAGGTGAGAACTTCCATTTCTTAATGGCTTTCAAGGCAGCGTTGTCGAGCATTAGTGCGCCTGATGAGTTGACTAATGCCTGTTTAATTTGTTTTCCTTCAGCATCTAACCAGATCTCATAAGTTGCGACACCTTCAACGCCTCGGCGCCTTGCTTGGCGTGGGTAGCTTGGTGGTGTTGGACGAGCTGAAAAAGAGGGCCTAGTGATTAACACCGGCTCTTGGTTAGATACGCCTTGATTAACTTGTCGAGGTTGGTTGGCGGACTCGTCCATATTTTTATCGACTTTTTTGTCGGCCAGCTTTTCTGGTTGAGTCACC
Organism: Vibrio sp. 10N.222.46.A1; assembly: GCF_041473595.1. Lineage (NCBI taxonomy): Bacteria > Pseudomonadati > Pseudomonadota > Gammaproteobacteria > Vibrionales > Vibrionaceae > Vibrio > Vibrio sp. 10N.222.46.A1. The sequence goes on along the minus strand of NZ_JBFRSN010000906.1, from coordinate 1,174 downwards.
GGTTTTTTTTGAATCGGCTTTTTCTCGGCTGTCTTCTCCACAACCTTTTTCTCTACTTTCTTGGGCTGAGGTTTATTGGTGATCGCTTTTTTCTTTGGTGCAGGTTTAGCTTGCTTTGGCTCTACTGCTTTCGGTTCGACAGGTTTAGGTTCTGGGTGTGAGACCGTTTCCTTGATTGGCTCAGGCTCAACTGGCTCTGTAACGGTTTTTTTCTGATCTTGTGAGGGAGCGCTCTTTGGAGTGAAGTTGATCGATACCGTGTTCGATTGGCTACCTGCAGGCATTGCAAAGACTTTGGATTCTTGAGCGACAAATAACATCGCCGCATGAATCACTAACGATGCACCGCCTGCAATAACATATCTAGGTACGTTCACATTCAATCCTTCACCAAATCTAAAATATGTATCGGATTATTGCTTAGAATCTAAATAAGATCAATTATCAATTGCATTATCATTTGCGTCTATTTATGATTCTCTCAGTTTTAGCAAACAGTCTTCCAGGCTTTGCTATATAAGTGTTTAGAGAGATTATATGAGCGTTGATATACATAAGTTTGATGAATCAATTCTGGGCATTTCTAGCCCAGACCCACTTCGTTTTGCATTTGCCAAAAAGCAATCTGCACATGCTGGGGGAAGCTCAATCCCGGTCGACCCGAGCAAGAAATTGGAAATCTTTGATGAATTGATGCTGAGTGAAGGAAAGAAACAGGATAAACGTTGTTTGTATATCCATATTCCTTTTTGTCGCGTGCGTTGTACGTTCTGCAATTTCTTCCAAAATGCCGCAAGCCGTAAATTAGTGGATGAGTATTTTGATGCACTGATGGTTGAGCTAATGCAAAAAGCCAAAACCTCTTGGGCTCAGTCTGGACTATTTCACGCCGTCTATATTGGTGGTGGAACACCCACCGATTTATCTCCTCTACAAGTTGAGCTGTTAGGTAAGGCTATTCGTCAACACTTCCCATTAGCGAACGATGTGGAAATGACCTTAGAAGGGCGGATTAATCGATTTGGCGACGAGATGTTTGCTCGTTCGCTGGAAGGTGGCTTCAATCGTTTCTCATTCGGGATTCAAAGTTTCAATACTCAAGTTCGACGCAGTGCTAAGCGCTTGGATGACCGAGAAGTTGTGTTGGAACGTATCAGTTCACTGAGTCGCACTG
>NZ_JBFRSN010000905.1:0-1422 GCF_041473595.1 Vibrio sp. 10N.222.46.A1 | reverse complement strand
CATCAAGGTAGATGATGTCGTTTTGTTCCATCGAGGTAAGCGTGCTCTGCGATGAAATCGGAGTGTTAGGTATGTGGTGTTCATCGCCAATGCCAACAAACGCGAGAATTTTTTCTCGGTCGGTGATCGCCACCGCACCAACGTTGGTCTCTTCGTAAATGATGCGCACGATTTTTTGCGCATTATCTGAATTGAATCCACCATGCAAAATACCCACCGAACGTTCGGCAATGGTTAATGCGCGGCGTGAGAAAGTTGCCGAATATTTTTCGAAGATGGTTTTCCGATCTTGGATGATGCTCATGAACAGTGCCGCACCCACAGAGTTAGCAATGATCATTGGCGCGGCAATATCAGAAACCAGAGCATAGGACTGCTCGAATGGTTTCGCGACCGCTAACAGAATTAGCATCTGAATAATTTCTGCAAACAGGGTTACCGAGAACACCACCAACGGATTAAACAGTTGGCTAGCTTTGTTCTTTCTAACCAAGTAAACGTGCAATAGGCCGCCAATCAAGCCTTCAGCTGTGGTCGAAATCGCACAAGCTAAGTCTGTGAAGCCGCCTAATGAGTAACGGTGAATACCGCCAGTAAAGCCGACGGCAAAACCAACGACAGGACCGCCAAACAGACCTCCCATTACCGCACCCATCGCGCGAGTGTTGGCTATGGCGTCATTAATCTGCAGTCCAAAATAGGTGCCCATAATACAGAACAGAGAAAACAGAACATAACAGCTGACTTTATGACTTAAGCGTGAAGAGATGCTCAACAAAGGGAGAATCAACGGGGTTTTACTTAGCATGTAAGCTATTACTAAGTAGACACAGGTTTGTTGCAGCAGAGAGAGAATGAGTTCCATATTTTCACCTATTCATTCTGCTGTTTGATTAACACTAAGATTAACCAACCAAGCCTTAACCAAGTCTTAGGCAAACATTCATTTTCCGTTCATTAACTTGATGATTTAGCAACGCTATAAATAGATAAGATAGGCAATGTAAAAGACGATAAAATGGGGTAAATAAGCGCTAGTGAACGTTTTATCTCCAAACGAATCATTTATCGAAGGAAATTCACTTTGAGATGGGCTTCTGACTTGCTCAGATTTGAATGTGATGTTAGTATCCGCGCTCGCTTAAGCATGAACTCGTTTATGCCTAAGCTTTACCACATACTCAAGGTCGCATTGAGGTGTGAAGTTAATTTTTACTAATTTGAGAGTAAAACTATGAAATTTGAAGCAGTAGTACGTACTGAACTAGGTAAAGGTGCGAGCCGCCGCCTACGTCACGCTGGTAAATTCCCAGCTGTAATCTACGGTGGCGAAGCAGCAGCTGTAGCTATCGAACTTGTTCACGCTGACGTGATCAACCAAATGGATAAGCCTGAATTCTACGAAACAATCACTCTAGTGAT
>NZ_JBFRSN010000904.1:0-1832 GCF_041473595.1 Vibrio sp. 10N.222.46.A1 | reverse complement strand
GACGAGTGCTGGGCTTTGTCATCTATATGAACAAAATGAACAAACTACTTCTAAAGACAAACTGTCTCTAAGGACAAACTAACAAGTTTGCTTCGTCTTATAGCTCGTCGACTGTTGCCCAAACCGCTGCTAGCATGTCGTGACCAAATGCAACACTGCGCTCTGGAGACCAACCGTACAGTTCGTCAGCGTGGCTGATGTGATCTTTAAATGGCATCTCGACAGTGTATGCCAAACACTTGAACTGTTCGCCGATCCAGTTTGTGCCGACGGTCATATTTGCTTTGCCCGGTTCGTCTTTATCGTAACCAAATTCATCTTGGAACTCTGGCGTGATAGTCAGAAGAGCTTGCTTGAAGTGATTCTCTAGTTTTGCAATGCGCTCGTTGTATGAAGGTGTGCCTTCGCTACCAGCAACAAAGTTATATGGGATTGCTTCGTCGCCGTGAATGTCTAGACAAAGGTCAACGCCAGTTTCTAGCATGCGCTCGCGAACAAGGAAAACCTCAGGGCTGCGTTCCATAGAAGGTGACTGCCATTCACGGTTTAGGTTGACGCCAATACCGTTAGTGCGTAGGTGACCACGGATGCTGCCGTCTGGGTTCATGTTAGGTACAACGCGGAATACAACGCTGTCTAGAAGTGAACGACCAACTGTGTCTGTTTCATCAAGCAAGCGTTGTAGCAGACCTTCGATCAGCCATTCAGCCATGGTCTCGCCCGGATGTTGGCGACCAATAACCCAGATGTTTTTCTTCTCTGCACTTGGCTCACCGATGGTTAGCAAAGTGATGTCGTTGTTATCTAACGTATGGCCCAGAGTTTCTAGCTTACAAGCAGGGTGCGTTTGAGCACTGTGCAAGAGATCTTGATGACGATCGTATGAATACGGTGCGAAGTACGCGAAGTACATTGAATCGTGTTCAGGAATGATATCAAAGCTTAAAGTGTCGCCATCGAATTGAGATGGAATGCGGAACCACTCTTCACGGTCATACGATGCAACCACATCATAATCTTTCCAGCCTTCAGGGTAGGCAGATGTTGCCAATTGGCCGATTTCAAAGTGGTGAGCTTGTTGAGCTTCACTTTCTAAGCGGAAATGAAACCATTGTGCGATTTCAGTTTGATTATCCGCTGGAATAGTTAGTTGAATGTTTTGTGGTGAATCTGCTGAAACGACGTGAATGTTGCCGCTTTCGAAGTTGCTGAAAATTTTCATTGTAGTTTTTATCTCGTAGTTGAGTTGCCGTAAGATTAGCACACTTTTTTTCGAGCAAACCACTAACTAAATCGTAATGAGATGTTATTTCAGCTATCTGTTTTTTAGCTGCCTACTTTTAAATCGACAGCTATTTAACGGTTAACTTTGAGCTATCGACGTTGGCAAGTCGTGCAACCACGACAGGCAGAGCGTGTATAGCGATCGAGTTTACTGCGTTGCACCTTACAGTACGCATTTTTCAGCGCTCTTCTTCCAGCAAACCAATCATCCGGCTTTGACAGGATCAGATAACCATTGAAGCGCTTCACAAGCTCGGTTCTATTTTGGTGGATGAACTTGCTATCAAAGCCTATTTCGAAGTAATCAAGCGCTTGTTCAATCGAAGTAAAGCTCGCTATTTTTTGTTGGAACTCTGTTTGGCTCATGGGGAGTTTGTTTGTGAACTGGTGGCAACTATTGTACCGAGTTCACGATTTATTTTATTGATTTTAGTTATGACTTACCAGGGGTTGAACCGTAGGCTTTCTTAACATGAAGTGATCTTTTTAACTCTTTGAGGATTATAGATAAAGTACTAACGAACAGTGACAACTACCCAACCAGATAG
>NZ_JBFRSN010000903.1:0-816 GCF_041473595.1 Vibrio sp. 10N.222.46.A1 | reverse complement strand
TTGCATTGAAATATCATCAAGTGCTTGGCTCTCTTTATAATAAAGATTCAGCCCTTCAATCGAGATAGCAATTTGCTCATCCTTCAAATTGTGAACATCAAGTGGTGCTTGGTAACCCAAGGTTTCATTAATCGAGAACATCTAATCTTGTCCTAAGGTTCGGTATTTTTCACGCAAGTTATTACGGATATTGATGGCCGTTAAATTCAATCCAACAATCACAGTAACCAGTAAAAATGAAGTCGCATACACTAAAGGGCGCGCCGCTTCGATATTAGATGTTTGAAAACCAACATCGTAGATATGGAAGCCTAAGTGCATGAACTTTCTCTCTAAGTGTAGATATGGGAACTGACCATCTACAGGTAAGCTTGATGCTAGCTTCACAACACCCACCAGCATTAATGGAGCCACCTCCCCCGCAGCTCTCGCGATTGCCAATATCAACCCCGTGATAATCGCAGGGCTTGCCATTGGTAAAACAATGCGCCAAAGCGTCTCAAATTGAGTAGCGCCAAGCGCCAATGAACCGTGCCTCACGGAGCTAGGGATACGCGTTAAGCCCTCTTCCGTTGTTACAATAACAACGGGTAATGTTAATACCGCCAAGGTCAATGCGGACCATAATAGACCCGGCGTACCAAATGTCGGAGCGGGTAACCGTTCTGCGTAAAACAAAGAATCGATTGAACCACCGATGGTATACACAAAGAATCCTAAGCCGAAGACACCATACACAATCGACGGTACACCCGCTAAGTTAATTACGGCGATACGAATTAAACGTGTTAGTGCGTTGTTTTTTGCGTATTCATG
>NZ_JBFRSN010000902.1:0-1133 GCF_041473595.1 Vibrio sp. 10N.222.46.A1 | reverse complement strand
GCGTATCCTGATGTGGGCAATATCTCTGGTTGGAATTACGACATAGTGACGGAGCTAAAACTGAGTAAGCCTCATATCACTCAGATCCACCTCAAAGACACTTATAAAGTGACTGACGAGTACAAAGGGCAGTTTCGAGACTTAGTGATTGGTGATGGCGAAGTTGACTTCAATGCTATTTTTGAAACGTTGAAAGAGACTGAGTGCGTTGTACCACTCGTGATCGAGATGTGGGCTCAAGATGAACGCTGGAAAGAGAATATACTGACGGCACAAAAACGTTTGAATGAAGTTTGTGTTCAAACGGGTGTTCCGAGATTGTTTGACCACTAACTCTACCTAGAATAATTAACCAGTTTCTCTTTGCGTTCTCGATGCTCATAACGAAAAGAGAAAATGCAGCATATTGCCCCCAATATGCTGCATTTTTATATCAACATGTCGCTCTAAACTGCTGAAGCTGAGGTTATGTCAATTTCGAAATAGTGGCGGTTCTTAAACAGCGATCGTCACATGATCACGGCCCACTTCAGCCATCTGAATCAGGTAGTCCGTGTGGTATTTCTTCTTGATGACGATTTGGCTACCGATTTCAGCAACAATCTTTACCACTTCCAACGCATCAGAAGGATGTAATGAAGAGTCTTTTGAAATTTCGATATTAACGCCTAAATTTGCCAATTTGATGATGTCGCTAGAATGCATGGTCGTGTCCAAGGTATTTGATTTTCGTGGACTATATCATCTTCAATTTATGCAACTCTACTTGGTTTAAGTAAAAATGGGTGAGATGTGTTCAAAATATGATTTCAATAGTAAAACAACGGCTTTTATTGCATCAATTCGTTTAATTGTCGGATTGTTGAATAAGATCATATTAAGACGATCATGAATAGGTTTTATGTATGGTGATTAGTAGTATGAGTCTCAAAACAATATGAGAGATTGACTATGCCAAAGTTAGATAAATATAAAGGAATTATTTTTGATCTCGATGGGACTCTGGTCAATTCTATGGTTGCACACGCTCATGCATGGGAACAAACTTGTCAGAAGTTTGGTATTCCCTACGACAAAGAGTGGCTCGATCAACTTGGTGGGATGCCATCGCGAAAAGTGACTCAAGAGATCCT
>NZ_JBFRSN010000901.1:0-903 GCF_041473595.1 Vibrio sp. 10N.222.46.A1 | reverse complement strand
ATTAACCTCATCGCTGGCGAACTTATCGTGAGTGCTAAGGCTACACAATCTAACATTGGCAATTTACTGGGTTCCAATGAAAAGTTGAAAAACGTGGTGCGGAAATTTCGTGTATGAAACGGATTCATGTAAGAAAAATAAATAATTCTATAGGTTAGGCATGATTAGCTTTGCCGCTTGAGGACTGAATAGCTATGTACCAAAAATTCTCTTTTTCTTTCAATGTGCCGAAACAAGTCATTCTATTTTTTGTGGTATTACTACAAGCTTGTTTGGGAGGAACGTACTCATGGTCTGTCTATGATGCCGTATTCATTAAGCAATACGATGTGCCTGCCGCGTTAGCCTCAGCCCCTTTTAACCTATTTTACGTTGTGTTCCCAATTATGCTGCTTTTTGCCAGTAAGCTGATTGATCGCTTTGGCCCTAGACAATGCGCAATATTAGGTGGGGCTCTATTCGGATGCGGCTGGATGCTTGCGAGTTTGGGTGCTCACAATTTCTACTACATTCTAGCGGGCGTAGGAGTGTTAAGTGGCTTAGGCGTCGGGATCGCTTATTTGATTCCAATTACTGTAGGGGTCGCTTGGTATCCAGAACAGCGTGGGCTCGTTACTGGTCTTGCCGTTGCAGGGTTTGCTGGTGGGGCGGCATTGGTGAGTCAACTCGCGCAGTATTTTCTTACTGCTGGAGTGTCTCCATATGAGTTACTTGGCGGTGTTGGTGTAGGTTATATTTTTATTGCTATTTTTTCTGGGTTGTTCATGTCCTACCCCGCAATCATGGCTTCAGGATCAACCGGGAGGGTGCGCCTAACTTCCGTTGTTCAAGGACGGTTGTTCCAAACGTTGTTTTTTGCCATGACAGCAGGTTTAACTGCCGGTTTTTTATTAATAGTAAGCT
>NZ_JBFRSN010000900.1:0-4278 GCF_041473595.1 Vibrio sp. 10N.222.46.A1 | reverse complement strand
GGCTTCGCGGCTTTGGTGTTATATTTCCCGTGGGGACAATTGGCGCTAACGAGCCTAAGTAATGGCGTTTCTAGCCTGCTTGGTTTTGCAGACGCTGGTATCGCATTCCTTTTCGGCGACCTTGCAACTGAAGGTTTCATTTTCGCGATACGCGTACTTCCAATCATTATCTTCTTCAGTGCTCTGATTTCGGCACTTTACTACCTCGGTATCATGCAAAAAGTGATTCAAATCTTGGGCGGAGCGGTGCAAAAACTGCTGGGCACCAGTAAAGCTGAATCCTTGGTAGCGACAGGTAATATCTTTCTTTCTCAGGGTGAGTCTCCTCTTCTTATTCGTCCGTTTTTAAAGTCTATGACTCGTTCGGAACTGTTTGCTGTAATGGCAGGTGGTATGGCGTCGGTAGCGGGTAGTGTGCTTGGTGGTTATGCTGGTTTAGGTGTTGAACTTAAATACCTTATCGCAGCAAGTTTCATGGCAGCTCCGGGTAGTCTGTTAATGGCGAAGATCATCGTTCCTGAGCGCAGCACACCAAGTGACTACGACCATATCGAACTCGATAAAGCTGACCAAAGCAACGTGATCGATGCACTGGCAAGCGGCGCGATGAACGGTATGAAAGTCGCGGTGGCTGTCGGTACTATGTTGATTGCATTCGTGAGTGTAATTGCGATGGTGAACACTGGCCTAGAAAGCTTAGGTGAGACGTTCGGTTTTGCGGGTATTACGCTGCAAGCTATCTTCGGTTACTTGTTCTCGCCTTTAGCATGGCTGATTGGTATCCCGAGTGATGAAGTCTTAATGGCGGGTTCTTACATTGGTCAGAAGATCGTAATGAACGAGTTTGTTGCTTTCATCGATTTCGTTGAGAACAAAGCGCTGTTATCTGAACATAGCCAAGTCATCGTGACGTTTGCTCTATGTGGCTTTGCTAACATTGGCTCTATCGCTATTCAGCTAGGTTCGATCGGTGTTATGGCACCAGAGCGTCGTGCTGAAGTGGCAAACTTAGGCTTGAAAGCAGTCGCTGCTGGTACGCTTGCAAACCTAATGAGTGCGTGTTTAGCGGGTATCTTCATCCTGCTTTAAGCGAGATTCAGTTCAAGCGCCTAAATTCAGTTGAAGCGGGCACCTTTCTTGCGGATTTAACGTGAGAAGGGTGTCCGCTTTTTTGTGCCTGCTCGTTAAGTTGATTCAGATTTTGAACCACCACTTTTATTGCTATGCGGTGTATAAGGCTCACTCGGAAGAGTAATAGAGCAGGCCTGTTTTATCCGATATACTTGAATATCATTAGGTTGCGATTAATAGCATTCGGCTTCAATTAAGAAAATCCGGTTTCTATTAAGAACACTCGGCTCCGAATAAGAATATTCCGTTCCGACTAAGAATACGGCAACCAAGCTCAAATTTATCAAGGGTCTCTCTATGAACATGCGCGTTCTCATCGGTCTTATTGCTACCTTCATTGGCTTGTTTGCGATGATTTATCTTATTGCTGGTGGTACTCAGTTTCCTATCTATCAGTGGCCGCAAGAAGCGTATCTCGGTTTGGTGTTTAGCGTAGTATGGGGCACTGGCGTCGCTGCATCGGTGGCTTATGTCTTCTCAGCTTTGGTGTTTGTGACTGTCGCCGTGGTTTGCTATGCGATCGGTTATAAAAGCGGTGGGCTCTTTTCTTCAAATTCCGACGTCTAAGTTTATTGAGGCGTACTTATGTTCATTGAAGTGAGATTTGTTTGAATGCACTGGCTCGATCGTTGGAAAGTGTATCGCTATCATCGCAAACAGGCTAACCGAGCGAATGGCGATAAGGCTAAAGCTTTAGGGTGGACTAGCGAAGAGAGCCAATTATGTCGCTTTGAAGTGATTGCTCGTTCGGCTGACTTTGAAAAGAAGAGTATTTTAGATTTGGGTTGTGGCTATGGCGAGCTGTTTGAGTTGCTCGCCAGCATCTATCGCATTCAATCTTACACCGGCGTTGACCAACACGCAGGCTTTTTAAAGAAGGCGAAACAGAGCTATACAGAAGATCGTTGTCGGTTTTTGTCGGGTGATATGAGCCAAATGAGCCTTGAGGTACACGATGTAGTTATCGCCAGTGGCTCATTGAATTACATCTCTCGCGACTCGGATTATCTGACTAACATGATTACTCGTATGTTTGGACTAGCGAATCAGACGGTGATTTTTAATCTGCTCAATTCAAGCCAATATCCTTCACGTAATACCTTGATGAGTTATCACCCTCAAGGCGTATATCGATTCTGTAAAACACTCTGTGATGATGTTTCCTTGATAGAAGGTTACGCTGAAGGGGATTTCACGATAGTGATGAACAAAGTCGTATCCTGAGCCTGAATGAAGTGTTGGTGTGGTAAGAGTTAAAAAAGCCGCAGACCTTGAGAGGTTTGCGGCTTTTTGGGTTCTAAAATCAACTTAAGTATTATGGCTAGTGCTTCAGCGGTTGATTTTCAACTAGTCCGTAAGGGATGTTAGTAAATACTTTAGGGTTACCTTCATAAGTCGGTGCTTCGTTCACTTGCTGCCAATCGAGTAGCATGATAGCGAGTACGTTGCGGTGCTCTCCATACTTGAGATCAAAATCACCGGTGACCGAAGGGATCATGCCTTTTGTCTTATCGATAGATGCCTGGATTGCAAGCCTAGTTTTCTCTACAACCGGGTCATTCTCTAGACCGGCTAGTAAGAAAGTCAACCCAACCTCAGCAATCACATCCTCTTTAGCTCGTAGCAGGATCGTATCGATGTTTTCTCTGAAGTAATCGTAGACCCATTGGTGTTCTTGCTCGCTTACTTGGTGCTGGTAATACTCAGAATCTCCAAAGATCACATGTGTCATACCATAGATCTTATTGCCGTATTGCTGGCTTGAAAGCTTCTTGTCGTTATCGTCTGGGTAGGCTTTTTTGAAGGTATCGACAAATTCATCAACGACATCTTGTTCACCTAATTGGCGTAGCCAGTAAACTTGATTAGCGAGTTGGGCTGCCCACGCTTTCACCATATCTTCATTGGTCACGTATCGTGAAAAGTCATAACGACGAATAATCTCGCGCAGTTTGACATCGTTCTTGTGTTCTAAACCGTACTCATTGGCGCGCGCCATAGAGCCGAGAAGGTCAACACCAAGATATAGATATTCTGGCATGTGCTTGGTGATGTTGTAGCGTCGAACACTGCGTTCATCGCTATCGCCAACATAGGAAGCAACACGCTTTTCTGAGTACAGTACGATTTGTTCCATGGTGTGAACATCATTCGACAAGCGGCTGAGCTTACTTGCGACACGTGCCATGTCACTCCATACCGCGGCAGAATATTTGTCGTCTAATGTTTGTCGATACATACGCAAACCATAGTGACCCTCTTTGAATGCAGGCAGAGTGTAAAGTTGGCTTTCGTAGGTTGTGCGAATCAGATCGGCGGATTGTTTAAAAGATTGCTCTCGAGAGTCGAGAACACCAGCTTGTGATTGAACATTTGGTACGATTGTTGCGTGTATGTTAACGGGCTCTTGTATAGTAACAGTCTGTTGTGTGTCAAAAGCCGTTAGCGTATCTGAAGTAGCTTGTGCGTGAACAGCAACCGCAACTGAGATTGATAACAATGTGCACAGAGTTAGCGTTTTTAGCTTCATGTTCGTAAGGTACCAAGCTGATTAATTGTGAATATAAAATAACACTCATGAATCTTTCAATGTAAGGTTTTGGTCAATACATTGTAATCTTTAATAAGATTGATTCGATATTTGGTTCAGTAATCAATGTGTCTAATGGACTTTAAGTGATGAATGACTCAATAATGAAATGAGCACTAGGCTAAGTGTATGTATTTAAATAGCTTAACGGCATACTTAAAGAGTTAGTCTGATATGAGCAAATTTAAGAACAAAAAGGTTTAGGGGGTCTGAATGCCAAGTGGTTCTAGCAAGCAATGGCCTGCCAAATTATTATCTTTACTGTTTTTTTTAGTGGTAATGAGTGCTATCGAGTTTTTTCACTCTAAAGAGTTATCCTACCTGAAAGATGAATCCTACTCTGAGGCAAAAAAGCAGCTATCGATCATTCGTTCTCGAATAGAAGCCGCGATCGTGTCAGATATGTATATCCTCAATAATTTTTCGACCTTAGTGACCATAAACCCTGATGGTGAGGTGAAAAATTGGGACAAGATTGCTGAAAGTATTATTAAAGATGGTTTCCATATTCGTCTTATTGGGCTAGCCAAAGACGACATTCTAAACTTTGTTTACCC
>NZ_JBFRSN010000899.1:0-2174 GCF_041473595.1 Vibrio sp. 10N.222.46.A1 | reverse complement strand
GTTTACCCTATGGAAGGCAATGAGCAGATTCTCGGTATTAATTATCGTGATTATCCAGACCAATGGGAGTCTGTTGAGATAGCCCGTAATCTTGGCAACACCTTTATTGCCGGCCCTTTTGAGTTGTTTCAAGGCGGGCAAGCCCTCATTACGCGCACTCCGATCTTTCGAGACCCGCCTTTTAACGAAGACTATTGGGGTGTATCCAGTGCCGTTATTAGTTTAGATGAGCTGTTTGACGATGTCGGAATCGGCAAGATCGAGAACAAGTATGAACTCGCGATTCGTGGTGCAAACAGTTCAGGTAAAGATGGTGCAGTCTTTTATGGCACTCAAGGTGTGTTCGACAATGCGTTTGCCACTGAACAGGTGAGTTTCCCACATGGTGGTTGGTACCTTGCTCTTTCTGGTAACGAACATGTATTGATGGATGAACCTTGGTATCGAATTCAAGCGGTAAGGCTGGTGGGTTACTCCATAATGGTAGTGCTGGCGTTTGCCTTCTTTACTATTTATCGCCTGTACCGAATTGCAGATAGCCGCTCTATGCATGATGAACTCACCATGTTACCTAATCGTCGATACTTTATGTACAGCCTAAAGCAGGCGTTCAAAGTCACCCAAAAGCAGAGAGCAAGAACCTTTGCTGTGGTAAATATCGATCTGGATGGCTTTAAAGCGATCAATGACACTTTTGGTCATGCGGCTGGCGATCAAGTGCTTATTGAGTGTGCTAATCGCATTAAGAGTGAACTACGTGGTTCAGATATCGTTGCGAGAATCGGTGGTGATGAGTTCTTAGTTTTGTTACCACGCATCATTGATGATCAACATGTCTCTTCGATTGTAGCTAAACTTCGAAGAGCGATATGTAGCACACCTGTTGTTTATGATACGCACTCGATTTATCTTCGAATCAGCGTTGGTTGGGTAATTCACAACAATAACTACACTGGTGTCGATGCACTACTCAAAGCGGCTGATGAAAAAATGTACGAACAGAAACGACAAATTTTATAGGTTGGATTGGATCTGCTATTAGAATTTAGTTGCTGAATGTGGGGAAAAGCCTCAGAATACCGCGCTTTGCTCCTTATCAATCCTATTGATGAGCGAAAGCTGTAGCAACGACTTATTTCTGCGCGTTGCTCATACTAAATGTTATTCAACTGAGAAAATAATCTATGAGTTTTACCTCCCTTGGCCTTTCTGAACCGATCCTTAAAGCTATTGAAGCACAAGGTTACGATAAGCCATCACCAATCCAAGAGAAAGCCGTACCAGCTGTCCTAACGGGCAAAGATGTAATGGCCGCTGCTCAAACAGGTACAGGTAAAACTGCTGGCTTCACGCTACCTATTCTTGAAATGTTATCAAAAGGCCCTCGCGTACGTCAGAACCAAGTTCGTGCACTAGTGCTAACACCTACCCGTGAACTTGCTGCGCAAGTGAATGGCAGCGTAGTTAAATACGGTATTAACTTACCGCTTACTTCTACGGTCGTGTTTGGTGGCGTGAAAATTAACCCTCAGATGCAAAAACTTCGTAAAGGTAGTGATGTGTTGGTGGCAACACCGGGTCGTCTACTTGACCTATACAACCAAAATGCAGTGCGTTTTGATCAGCTAGAGATTCTAGTATTAGATGAAGCTGATCGCATGTTAGACATGGGTTTCATCCGCGACATCCGTAGGATCTTGGCTTTCCTACCGAAGAAGCGTCAGAACTTACTGTTCTCTGCAACGTTCTCTGATGATATTCGTAGCTTGGCTAAAGGCTTAGTAAATAACCCAGTTGAAATCTCGGTAAGCCCTGCAAACTCAACAGCACCAACTGTTGAACAAAGTATTTATCCAGTAGATAAAAAGAAAAAAGCGCCAATGCTAGCTAAGCTGATCAAAGATAATGATTGGCGACAAGTGTTGGTGTTCAGCAAAACAAAACACGGTGCAAATAAGCTTGCTCGTTTCCTTGAAGAACAAGACATCACTTCTGCTCCTATCCATGGTAACAAGAGCCAGGGCGCGCGTACTAAAGCCTTAGAGAACTTTAAAACCGGTAAGGTACGAGTACTCGTAGCGACCGATATCGCTGCTCGTGGTATTGATATCCCACAACTTCCTCAAGTGGTTAACTTCGACCTTCCAAACGTATCAGAAGATTACGTTCACCGT
>NZ_JBFRSN010000898.1:0-851 GCF_041473595.1 Vibrio sp. 10N.222.46.A1 | reverse complement strand
ATTGATGTTGAACAACATCAAAAACAACAAGATAGAAGGGAGTATTTCATCGATTGGAAATCCGACTATTTTGACGTCGGTTTGTAAGTAGTTTGGAAAAGCGAAGAGGGTTTGTTTGTCTTGATGATCCATGGTGAAATAGGGCGAATAGTTTCGCGCTCTCCTTATGTGGTTTATAAGCCTACAAACCCTTTACCAACTTCCCAGAACACCACGCCAACGAAAAAGCCGATGATGCCACCCACCCAGTTCTTTTGCATGATGCCCACGATGATGCCGCCAATTAGGCCTGCCACTAAAATGTAGAACTCGCCAGAAGACCCCGTTCCGACCGTGTTGGTTACGGTATCTTTACCACTGGCAAAGAGGTCATTGGCGTAAGCGGGTGACGCACAAGCAAAGTAGACGGCCATAAGCGTGCAGACGTAACGCCAATACGTAAGAGGGCAGTGAAAGCGTGATGTTTTATTTTTCATTTGGTTACCTTTAAATGTAGATAAAAGAGGCACGACATCGCACCGCCATTATCAAAAGGGGTGTCGTGCATCTGGTGGGTTGAAAAATGGACGTTGTTCGTTCGTCAGACTTTTGGGCAGGCTTTAAACCGCATGAGTTAAGATGTTGCCGTTGAGTCCCATGCGCTTCTTGATTACATTAAAGGCAACAAGGAAGCGTTTACATACTTCAAACCGCGATTGCGACTGACGTGTTGTTTCCAATTTTGAGGGGTCATTATCGTGTTCTTGAGTTTACGATAATGTTTTTTGCGAGCATTTTTTGATGGTGGTGGCGTGAGTTGACGGACTGATTGGGTGTGTTTTTGAACCGAAACGAAATGAACACCCTTCCAA
>NZ_JBFRSN010000897.1:0-1867 GCF_041473595.1 Vibrio sp. 10N.222.46.A1 | reverse complement strand
GGCTGATGCAGGGTTCTATAACTCCGCGACATTATCATTCTACGAAGCTTGGCTAACGAGCTTGAGCTACTCTTTTCAGTTGTACTTTGACTTCAGTGGTTACTGCGATATGGCGATGGGTGCTGCGTTGCTATTTAATATAAAGCTACCAATCAACTTTAACTCGCCTTATAAATCATTAGATATCCAAGACTTTTGGCGTAGATGGCACATAACATTAGGAAGGTTCCTTAAGGATTACATTTACATCCCTCTTGGTGGGAGTAAGAAAAAAGAACTAACGACTTACAGCAACCTTTTCATTACATTTCTAATTGGTGGGTTATGGCATGGTGCTAGCTGGATGTTTGTTATCTGGGGAGCGTTACATGGCATGGCTCTCGTATTGCACAGAATATGGAAATCTGTTGGCGGAAACATGCCAACATGGTTAGCTTGGCTGACAACGTTTATATTCATCAATATGACATGGGTCTTTTTTAGGGCGGAAAACCTTACAACCGCCGTAAACCTATTATCTAGTATGATCGGGCTCAATCTAATCGACAAACCAATAGAGGGAATACCTTCTAACAAATTGTCATGGATTGGCACTAATTTTGACCTTCTATTTGGTATTCTTCCTAATATGGTAGCCGTAAATGCAATCCCATTCTCTACCATCTCTTTTTCTTTTTATCTATTGTCTAAAACTAATTCATATGAATTGATACAAAGAGGTGTTGGGATCGGAAAAATGATTTCAGCGGCCTTTTTGTTTGCAGCATCCATTTACATTATCAGAAGCTCATCTTCAAGTGTGTTTCTATATTTCAACTTTTAATAAGGAAAATCTCATTGAACAATAGAGTCAACATTAAAATATTTTTCTTATTAATCAGTGTTATTTTATCAATACTGCCGATTGTAAATATTTTTTCAGGTGGATTTACAAAGGAAAATCTAACTAATACAAAGTTCCTTTATTCACTTGATGTTATTGAAGGGAAAATAAACCCATATTTAGTTCCTCTAGGGGTAAGCATCAAACCTAACTCCGTTGTTGTTGGGAAAGATGGGTGGTTCTTTTTAGGCGATGACCACCAAAAAACAATTTCAGCTTACCGTACAGGCTTTCAAACTGTAGAAGTTCAGGAACGCTCATCAGTAATCATAGAATCACAGACACTCTGGAAAAAGTACTTTCAAAAGAACGGTGTTACAGACTATAAAATATTAGTCGGGCCAAATAAGAGTACAATTTACAACGAATATCTACCTCTATGGGCAAAAACCAGTAGCGAATCGATATCGCATACGCTGTATGACAATGATATCTACATCGACATCAGGCATACAATATCTGACGTTATAAATACTCAAGATTTATACTACAAGACTGATACGCATTGGAATTATTACGGTGCGGGAGTTGCTTTCAATGAGTTTATGTTACGAATCAATAATGAAGGCCTAGTTTTACCTCCTCTTAATTGGAGTAATGTCATACGGAATGATTCATATATCCATGGTGACCTTACAAGATTTCTCCGAGTTGGCAGTCTATATTCTGATCCTAATCCAATAACAGAAGCAAACAATTTACAGTTAAGTCATATCATAAGTGATTACAACAAAGATTCGGTGGTATACAAAGGCACAGCACCATTATATGGGCATAGGGATGACCTGTACTTAATCACAACACCAAAGGCACTCAATAACAAAAAAGTATTATGGTTAAGTGATTCATACGGGAACGCTTTAGCTCCTTATATGACAGCTACCTTTAGCCATATCTTGAAGCAAAACTGGAGTAAACTTTTAGGTACACAAGCGCTCGAACAGTTAATTCAAGAATGGAAACCGGATTACGTTTTTGTCACAG
>NZ_JBFRSN010000896.1:0-1316 GCF_041473595.1 Vibrio sp. 10N.222.46.A1 | reverse complement strand
CGTGACGACTATTCAGTTCTACGATAAGCACAGCTTCATCAACCCATGTATGGAATCATCGACTCGCTTTGTTGATAAAGTGATTACTGAAATTGCAGCAATGCACAATGAAGCGGGTATGCCGCTAACGACTTGGCACTTTGGTGGTGATGAAGCGAAAAACATCAAGCTAGGCGCAGGCTTTCAAGATGTTGATGCTCAAGACAAAGTGGCATGGAAAGGTAACATTGAGCTAGACAAGCAAGACAAGCCATTCCAACAGTCTCCACAATGTCAGTCTTTGATTGCTGATGGTTCAGTGAGTGATTTTGGTCACCTGCCTGGCTACTTTGCAAAAGAAGTATCAAAAATTGTTGCAGACAAAGGCATTCCTCACTTCCAAGCTTGGCAAGATGGCTTGAAGTATGTGGAAGAGGGTGAATCTGGCTTCGCTACTGAAACGACTCGCGTTAACTTCTGGGACGTTCTTTACTGGGGCGGCACTTCATCAGTGTACGACTGGTCAGCGAAAGGTTATGACGTGATTGTCTCTAACCCAGATTACGTATACATGGATATGCCATACGAAGTTGACGCAGCAGAGCGAGGTTACTACTGGGCAACGCGTGCAACGGATACTCGTAAGATGTTTGGCTTCGCACCAGAAAACATGCCACAAAACGCGGAAACTTCATTAGACCGTGACGGCAATGGCTTCACTGGTAAAGGCGAGATTGAAGCAAAACCTTTCTACGGCTTGTCTGCACAGCTTTGGTCTGAAACAGTACGTACCGACGAGCAGTATGAATACATGGTGTTCCCTCGCGTACTTGCAGCAGCAGAGCGCGCATGGCACAGAGCTGATTGGGAAAACGACTACAAAGTGGGCGTTGAATACTCTCAAGATACCGACCTAGTAAATAAGCAGTCTTTAAACAACGACTTTAATCGCTTCGCGAATATTGTTGGTCAACGTGAACTGGCTAAGCTTGAGAAAGCGGGTATTGATTACCGACTACCAGTTCCGGGGGCAAAAGTTATTGATGGCAAGCTAGCGATGAACGTTCAATTCCCTGGCGTAGAGCTTCAATACTCAGCGGATGGTGAAAACTGGTTAACGTACGATGAGCAACAACGTCCTTCGGTTTCAGGCGAAACTTACATCCGCTCTATCTCTGAAAGTGGCGAGAAAGTAAGTCGAGTGACTTCGGTGAAATAATCGATAAGCAACATTAATAGATGAGCTCCCTAACTATTATCTTACTCAGATAAAAGTGGGAGCTTTTTTTTCGTCCAAACTAAGTTCGGTACATTCCTTAAACTGAAACATATAGAAA
>NZ_JBFRSN010000895.1:0-2741 GCF_041473595.1 Vibrio sp. 10N.222.46.A1 | reverse complement strand
ACTTAGGTGACCCGCTTTATTTTTGTCTGGTGAGTGTTTTATCTAGCGCAGCAAATGCATAAGTTACGTTTTTTGAACAAAGGAACGGTTTATGCGCACGATATATTCAACATTATTTCTTACATTTCTGATTCTGTTAAGCCCCGCAGCGTATGCAGACAGCCCAACTAAGGCAGAGCTTTACGATGGCATTGAGATTACGGTCAATATCAATACCGCGACAGCTGAAGAGCTGTCAGCGCTATTGGTTGGTGTGGGGGATAAGAAAGCTCAAGAGATCGTCGATTACAGGGATCAAAACGGGGCATTTACGACTGCTGATGATTTGGTGAGTGTGAAAGGTATAGGTGAAGCCACGGTTAACAAGAACCGCGAAAGAATTCAACTTTAATCCGTTTGTCTACTTGTTAGAAATGAAGCGATAGATATGAAGCCTCCGGCCAATGCACCTGCTAGGTGGGCTTCAATCGCGACACGAGCATTAATCAGTTCACCAGTTGTGCTAGAAGGGCCAACAAGCTGCTCCCAAGCGATTTTAGCGATTAATCCCAACACTAACAGCCAACTTGATCTCCTACCGTTTAAAGCCTCACTGAGCGCGAATAAGCCAAATAACCCATGCAAAGAGCCTGATAGGCCAACATAGATCTGAATACTCGAAAACAACAGGGCGATCCCAGTCACTAAACTAATCACAAGCAGAGCAAGAACAAGCTGTTTTTTACTCGGTTGAAACAGATAGCTGATGATCCATAAGCCTGCTAGATTCATCAGAAGGTGCGAGTAGTTGGTATGTGAAAAATTTCCTGTTAGGATCCGCCACCATTGCCCCTCGGCAATCGCATTGCTATCCCATACGACCCAAGCTTGTATTGGCTCAAATTGGAATAAGACGCATAAAAGTGAAGTGAAAATTAAAACAGGGTACACATTAAATCCATGTCTCGTTATTGCCCCCAATGCAGCAAGGCTTTGAAAGCTTGTATTTGTCAGTGGGTTACACCACTCGAATCGAATGTTGAGCTTATCATTCTTCAGCACCCATCAGAAGAGCATCGCCCGATGGGTACTGCGCGTATCCTCTCGTTATCCCTAAATAACAGCGTGACGCTTGTCGGTGAAGATTTTTCAGACAACGAACAATTGAACGCATTGCTGGCCAATGAACATTACCAACATGTGATTTTATACCCAAGTGAAAACTCTGTTTCAGTTGAGTCGGCAACATCTCCAAATAAGAAGCTGCGTGTGATTTTATTGGATGGCACGTGGAAGAAGGCGTTCAAAATGTGGCAAGTATCGAGTAACTTGCATGCGCTGAATACGGTTCACTTGCCGAAAGATCTCAAGGGTAATTACCGAATTCGCAAAGCGCCAAGTGAAAACAGCCTTTCGACAGTAGAGGCGGGTTATCATCTGTTGAGCTTGTTAGAAAATGATCGAGACTTTAGCCCTCTGCTAACGGCATTTGACCGAATGATTCAGTTTCAAATCAATCAAATGCCACCGGGCGTGTTTGAGAAAAACTACTTAGATTAAGCTGTTTCAGTAAAGTGAGCCAGGAATTAAAACTCGGTATGAGCTGAGAACAGTTGCTGATGCATTTTCTGCGCAAGATCATCGGTCATTGATGAAATGTAATCCGCAATCACGCGCATTTTTCGAGACTCATCTTGATGTTGTAGCCATTGCTTCTTGATAGGTAGTGGCAGCAAGCGTTCAGGATCTGCGCTGAATGCTTCAAACATATCCATGATAATCTGCTGACCTTTATATTCTATCACTTGAACCTGTGGCACTTGAATCACGAACTCGCTGACAAAATGTTTCAGTTTGTCGAGTGTGGCGTCCATGCTCGGTTCAAGCACCGCATTGTAAGCAAGCAGTACATTCTCAAATCTAGCATCTACTCGTTCAATCGAAATACTGGTCAACAGAGCGTTGACTATCCCACCAATCGCATCCTTTCGACGATACTGCTCACCAGAGAAAAGCATCTCTGTGATTGAATCTAGGTGTTCACAAACCCAAGGGTCGGCCATCTCTTTAAGTTGAGGGTAAGCCGACTCGACCCATTGAGATTTGGTGACAGAGCCAAGCACAATCGCATCTTCTAAATCGTGCACGCCATACGCGATGTCATCAGCCAGCTCCATGATTGAACAATCAAGTGACTTATATTTGGTCTTATTGTGCTCAAGTGGCTCTGTATGCGTTTTTCTTTTCTGTTTTAGAAGCTGTTGGTCGCTGCTTGAAAGCGGCTCCATTACCCAGTTAAAAAGCTCTTCATCATGATCGTAGATGCCTTTTGCTGGCATCCAATCTTTGGCTCGGAGCTGTCGTTGATGCTTAACAGGCTCAGACTGTAATTTAGCTTGAACCTCACTAAGCAGAGAAGGGTACTTAATCAGACCTAACAGAGTTCGTCGAGACAGGTTCATCCCGTGATGTTCAGTGTAAGGTTCTAGCTGCGTGACAATGCGAAATGTTTGAGCATTGCCCTCAAAGCCACCATGATCGCGCATCATATAGTTCAACGCGACTTCGCCACCGTGCCCATAAGGTGGGTGGCCAATGTCGTGAGCAAGACACAATGAATCAATCAAACTGTCTGAAGGCAACAAATCTCGAAACTCGGGCTGCTTTTTTTTCAGCTGGGCAACGATACCGGTACCTAGCTGAGCGGCTTCTAGCGAATGAGTAAGGCGAGTTCGGTGGAAATCGTTTACCGTGGTGCCATG
>NZ_JBFRSN010000894.1:0-1457 GCF_041473595.1 Vibrio sp. 10N.222.46.A1 | reverse complement strand
CACCTCTTATAACACGCGTAAAGCGCTTAACTTCAACGAAAAAGACGTGATCGCCGACGAGCTGGTTAAACATATCCCAGATGGCGCAACCTTGTTCGTTGATATCGGCACCACACCTGAATCGGTTGCTCGCGCACTCAACAAGAATCATAAGCAGCTACGAGTTGTGACCAACAACATTAACGTTGCAAGCATCCTTCTACCGAACCCAGAGATCAAGGTTATCTTGGCGGGCGGTGAAGTACGTAACCGCGATGGTGGCATCGTCGGTGAAGCGACACTCGATTTCGTAAAGCAGTTCCGCCTCGATTTCGGTATCTTGGGCATCAGTGGCATCGACTTTGACGGCTCGTTACTCGATTTTGACTACCACGAAGTTCGAGTGAAACAAGCCATCATCGAAAACAGTCGCAGCATCTTCTTAGCCGTCGACCACACTAAGTTTGGCCGTAACGCGATGGTTAAGCTCGGTAATATCTCTCAAGCCCACATGGTGTTTACTAATAAGCAGCCACCAGAAGAGATTCTCAACATCCTTAAAGATTCCGCAATACCATTAGAAGTGATCGATACCGCTCGTCCTATGAGCGAATAACTAAACATAAGAGCTCAGTGACGCCACTTTCTTAAATGATTCACGATTCTTTATAGAAAAGTTAATAAAGTAAAACTTGCTCGCTGTCACTGTCGCTTCTATGCTCGAATTAGACTTATTTGAACCTCTGCCTTCATAAGCAGAGGTTTTTTTATGCCCAAATCACATAAAACGCGCATAAACGAAAATAATAAATGACCGCAAACGAAAGTTCATATAGGATTCAATTATGTTCTAAAATGCTCGTTCGCTCAGAAAGAGGTCAAAACCATGAGTGCTCAACAAAATAATTCAAACAACAGTACACCTTCCACTTTAGACTTGATCGTGATTGGCGGCGGCATCAACGGTGCAGGCATCGCGGCAGACGCATCAGGTCGTGGTCTAAACGTTGGCTTATACGAAGCAAATGATTTCGCATCTGCAACGTCTTCTGCCAGCTCAAAGCTTATCCACGGTGGCCTACGCTACCTTGAACATTACGAGTTTCGTTTGGTTTCGGAAGCACTCGCGGAACGTGAAGTCTTGTTAAGAAAAGCACCTCATGTTGCTCAACCAATGCGTTTCCGTTTACCACATCGACCATTTTTACGCCCGGCTTGGATGATTCGCTGTGGCCTATTCCTTTACGATAACTTGGGTAAGCGCACCACTCTTCCTGGAAGTAAGACCGTCAACTTAGCGAAATCAGGCCTACTGAAACCAGAAATGAAGACAGGCTTCGAATACTCAGATTGCTGGGTTGATGATGCGCGTATGGTGTTGCTCAACGTATTAGCAGCAAAAGAAAACAACGCAGAAGTTCGTAACTACTGCCGAGTTGAAAAAGCGCACCGTGAAGGCGGCATCTGGCATGTGACGA
>NZ_JBFRSN010000893.1:0-800 GCF_041473595.1 Vibrio sp. 10N.222.46.A1 | reverse complement strand
ATTAAACCTGAAAAGAATGAATACATAATATCTTTAAATATACCAAATCGTAATTATAACGTAATTTAATCCAAATAACGTTTCCAGTTCATTGAAAAGAATTCAATACGTTCACATCGGTGCATTCGCATCCGCTTGGTTCTCTGGCATCGCCTCGATAAAAGCGGGTAACTGGTTACACGCTTCGACAATCGAGTTAATTAACGGATACGGCGACATATCAACGCCAAAGCGCAGCGCGTTATACACCTGCGGCACCAAGCAGATATCGACAATACAGGGAGAATCCGAGAGGCTATACACCGAGTCACCATGTGTTTTCCTGTGCTTAGTCAGTTTCTCTTCTAACGCCGAAAAACCTTGGCTCATCCAATAGTGTAGCCAGTCCATTTTTGCCTCTGGCTCACACGACAACTCTCGCTCCAAGTACTGCAACACACGCAAGTTATTAAGAGGATGAATTTCTATCGCAATATCCTGAGCCATCGCCAACGCTTGATAGCGCAGTGGTATTTGCTCAGGAATCAACAAGGAGTCTGGGCTGCTTTCACACAAATAGTGTTCATCGAGATATTGAAGAATAGCCAGTGACTGATTGAGTTGAACTTCACCATCCACCAGCACGGGCACTAATTCACTGGCGTTGAGATCACGATATTGTGGGTCATGCTGCTCGCCGCCATTACGCACCAAGTGCACCGATTTAGACTCATAGTTGAGTTGTTTTAGGTTCAACCCAATACGTACTCGATAGGCAGCCGAAGAGCGCCAATAACCGTAAAGTATAATGTTCTTGTTCA
>NZ_JBFRSN010000892.1:0-2175 GCF_041473595.1 Vibrio sp. 10N.222.46.A1 | reverse complement strand
CGTCGATAATGTCATCTAAACGTTCGAATGAGTTCTTAGAGCGAGATGCGACTGCTAAAGAGTGAACACGGATTAGATCGGCAAGTGGTGCGGTACCACGACGTTTAAGATTGATCGAGTTGTTATGACGACCATCTTTCTCCATTACAAAATCTTTAAAGAAACCCAGAGGCGGTGTTCGGTTGAGTGCGTTACGAGCAAGACACGCCAAGAAACGGTTGTTCTTACGCGCACGTCTTACAATAAAACTATTTAACTGTTCTGCCCATTTTAAGCGGCCATAAACACCATCTAAATCAAAGAAGATAGAGGCGTTCAGTAGTGCTTTCGGGTTTGGATCATCAATCCAATCAGCGAAGCATTCTTCCCATTGTCGACGTGTCATACGCCAAGTTGGGTTAGTGGCCATGATGTCACCGGTACAGTACACATAGCCACATTGGTCTAAGCCATCACAAATGAAGGTCGACAGCTCTTCAAAGTACTTACCGTGCTTTTTCTCATCGTAGGTATCATCAAGAATAATGGCGTTATCTTGGTCAGTAACGAGCAGCTGCTCATCACGCCCCATCGAGCCGAGCGCGAGGAAACAATAAGGGATCGGCGCTTTACCGAGTTTATCTTCGGCTAGTTCAATAATTCGTTGTTTAAAGCTACGGCCAATTACCGACATTGCGGTACCCACCATGTGGGCGTTGGCGTCTTCGTTAACCAAGCGCACAAAGCTGTCTTTTACTTGCTCAGAAAGGACTTTAAGATCTTCGATGCTTTGCTGTTGGAAGATGCTGCTTACCAATAACAGCGAGTTTTGAGATTCGTAACGTACAATATCGGTCGCTTCAATAATACCAATAGGCTTCTTATCTTTTAGTACTGGTAGGTGATGCACGTTGTAGCGAAGCATGGTCATCATGGCTTCGTAGACATAGGCATTATGATCGAGCGAGATAACCTCTGCTGTCATTACACTTGATACTTCATCCGATGGATCGAGTCCTTCTGCTAAAACTCGGGTACACAGATCACGGTCGGTAATGATGCCAATAACGGGCGTCGAATCGTCTTCATCATCTTCAACAATATCCGGGTCGATGATCAGCAAAGATGAAACATTATCTTGTGCCATCATGGTAGCAGCTTGTTGGATGGTTCGTGTTTTTTCGATCATTGGCGCTTCGCTAGTCAGCAGCGTCTTTACCTTTGACGTGGTTAGATCGTTAGCGTCGTTGCTGTCTGAGTTAGCCTGACGCAGTCGCGCATTATCTTCTACTTCGACAAAGTCAGCGAATGAATCATAGTTGTCGTAGAGTTCTTGGAAAATAGGTTCAGGGATACAGTAGAGTAGGGTGTCTTCTGTTGCTTTTACCGGGAAGCGAACTTTATTGTTGGTGAGTAGCCCCATTTGGCCAAATAAGTGTCCCTCATCCAGCCGGTTATAGAGCTCACCTTTACGACGATAGACTTCTACTTCGCCGCTTCGAACAATGTAAAGGTCGTTAATCTGATCACCAAAGTGAATGATAGGGGTATCTTGGCGGTAATAAGAAATTTCGACGCTACTGGTCACTTTCGCCAACATCTCCTCTGGGAGTTCTGTGAAAGGGGGGTATTGTGCCAGAAAGTTTTGAATCTCTAATAACTCAGCATCCATAATGATCATCCATTGGTTTGTATGATTTCATGGTACAACATTTGATAATATTTTGCCGTCACAAATCAATCTGTGAGCTAAAACCTTTTTAAAGTCTTAGGGATAGACTAATCTTTCAAATAATAGGGTGATAGTTAAAGGATGATAGGAATGACGAAGTGGAAACTTAGTTTAGTGTCTGCAATTTTTATGTTTTCTTCAAGTTCGTGGGCCGAAACTCACCGTGTGGATATTCTGGATTATGACCATATATACGCCACCGCTCATTCGGGAAGTTTGAATGAAGATGCAGGCAGCAATAACAATGCATCATCCTATGGATTAGGTATTAGCTATGCGATAACGGATGATTGGCTATTGTTGGGTGACTACAGTGCTCGTTTCATTCACCCAGATGAATCAACAACTCGAATGGATACCCTTATGCCGGGCATTGGGTACCGTTACAGTATTAAGCGAGATCTAGATATAGTGGCTTACTACCTGCTTGGTATTACTAAGGGGGAAGTCGAAGATAATGGAAC
>NZ_JBFRSN010000891.1:0-960 GCF_041473595.1 Vibrio sp. 10N.222.46.A1 | reverse complement strand
AAGATAAACAAGGCGGAAATGAGTAACACGGTTAGGGTCTCTTTGAACTCTATAATATCTTCAAGATCCAACCCTTTCACGTTGGCGAGCCAGATACCCATGATGGTCACGGTTAATAGGCCAGACTCTTCACTCAGATCATTAGAAAAAGAGAACGCCGCCAACATCAACGTTAGAACAGCCACGTTACGCAAATAGTGCGGAACCCAATGCCCTTTCAGCATCTTGGCAATCAAATAGCCGCCGATGATCCCTAAGCCTAAACCGATGGCTAGAGTCAGCCCCAAGGCCGACAGTACATGGCTGGTAGGATCGGCTGAAGAGACAATGTATTCGTAAACAAGAACAGCAAACAGGGCGCCAATCGGATCAATCACTATCCCCTCCCAGCGCAAGATACTCCCTAACGAAGATTTGGGCTGAATGCTGCGCAGCATGGGAACAATAACGGTTGGACCCGTCACCACCACTAAGGCAGCAAACAGCGCGGCTAATGGCCAACTGAAGTCCACAAAGTAATAAGCACCAACGACAATGCACGCCCATGTAATCAACATGCCGATACTCACTAGGTGCGTCACCATGCGACCATGACCTCTTATTTCCTTGAAATTCAGGGTCAATGCACCTTCAAACAAAATGATGGCGACACCTAATGAAATCAGCGGAAATAGCACGTCACCAAAAATGGCATCGGGATTAAGGATGTTAAGACCGGGACCTAAAAGTAGGCCGACAATAAGAAGAGGAAGAATAGCTGGAAGACGTAAGCGCCAGCCTAACAATTGACACGTTAAAGACAGCAGTCCAATTAACGCCAAAGAAGAAGTAATCGACAAATCCATTTGTGCCCCTAAAAAATTTGCACCACACCTTGTGATACAAACCTATTTGCTGAAACAAGAAAGCCTATGTCATTAAACTATAGGCTCTCTTTTTCATGCTAACCGAATATTAGTG
>NZ_JBFRSN010000890.1:0-5047 GCF_041473595.1 Vibrio sp. 10N.222.46.A1 | reverse complement strand
GTGTACGACGAACATGGTAGATCAATTCATATTGAGCTTCAGAACTTGAAACATTGTCCAGTTCACGGATGCTCTTCAGAACTTTGCCAAGACCATAGATTTCACGTGTTGCCGCGTAAGCATTGGCAATATCAACAATATTTGCGCCCGTCTCTTCTTGCAGACGAGTAACGAAGTTACAACCCATCTCGTTAACCATTTGGTTAGCCAGTGCCGTCGCAATGATTTCAGAACGTAGTGGATGATTATCCATGTGCTGAGAGTAGTTACGACGTAACGCTGTTGGGAAGTATTGCATAAGCTGTTGAGCATGGAATTCATCATTAGCGATATCATCACTAACAAGATCTTCTTTAAGCACCATTTTACCGTAAGCAACAAGTACAGAAAGCTCTGGTCTTGTTAGGCCTTGGCCCTGCTTTTCACGCTCAAGCAGTGTTTCGTCATCAGGGATGTATTCCAAACCACGATCCAAGTACCCTGCTTTTTCCATTGTATGAATAAAGCGGATTTGCTCTTTGACTAAGCCAACACCTTGATGCTCAGTAACCGAAATAGACTCAGCTTGGCAATATGCGTCGTCTAGTACGATTTCGCCCACTTCATCTTCCATTGATTCAAGCACTTGGTTACGTTGCTTAACGGTTAGATCACCATTAGACACCAAACCATTCAAGAATATCTTAATGTTTACTTCATTATCCGAACAGTCAACACCACCAACGTTATCAACGAAGTCAGTATTAACGCGGCCACCCGTCAGCGCATATTCAATACGACCCAATTGAGTCATACCCAAGTTACCGCCTTCACCAACAACCTTAGCTTTCAGGTCACGGCCATCGATACGAAGGACGTCATTTGCACGGTCACCTACGTCAGTATGAGTCTCGTTCGAAGACTTAACGTATGTACCGATACCGCCATTCCAAAGAAGATCAACCTGCATAGACAAGATCGCTTTGATCAAGTCATTTGGTGCCATTGATGCTTTCTTAGTACCTAGCATTTTCTGAATTTCAGGCGTCAGAGAGATAGACTTCGCTCGACGAGAGAAGATGCCACCACCTTGAGAGATAAGGTCTTTGTTGTAATCTTCCCAGCTTGAACGAGGAAGATTAAACAAGCGCTCACGCTCTACCCAGCTTGATGCTGATTCTGGATTCGGGTCGATGAAAATATGCATGTGGTTAAACGCAGCTTGCATACGAATATGCTTAGACAACAGCATGCCATTACCAAACACATCGCCCGCCATATCACCTACACCGATAGCGGTGAAGTCCGTTGTTTGACAGTTGATGCCCATTTCACGGAAGTGACGTTTAACAGATTCCCAGCCACCTTTCGCAGTGATACCCATGGCTTTATGGTCATAACCGTTAGAGCCACCAGAGGCAAATGCATCGCCTAACCAGAAATTGTATTCAGCAGATACTGAGTTTGCTAGATCTGAGAACGTTGCGGTACCTTTATCGGCGGCAACAACCAAATACGGGTCATCTTCATCGTGACGAACAACACTCTTAGGTGGAATAACCTCACCTTCAATGATGTTGTCTGATACGTCTAGTAGTGCACGGATGAAGCGCTTGTAACAACGTTGACCTTCAGCAAAGATCTCGTCTCGGCCAGACATAGTATGCTGACGCTTACAAACGAAACCACCTTTTGCACCAACCGGTACAATTACTGTGTTCTTAACTTGCTGTGCTTTAACTAGGCCTAGAATCTCAGTACGGAAATCCTCTTGACGGTCTGACCAACGTAAACCACCACGAGCGACTTTACCGCCACGTAGATGCACACCTTCAATGTCTGGTGCGTAAACGAAGATCTCAAACGCAGGAACTGGCGCTGGGATATCTGGGATCTCGCTTGGTCTCATTTTCAGAGCCAACCAAGGTTTAGACTGTTTGTTGTCGTCTAACTGGTAGTAGTTAGTACGAAGCGTTGCTGTGATCATTTCCATGTAACGACGAATGATACGATCATCATCCAAGCTTTCTACATGATCCAACTGTTCAGTGATCTTCTTAATAAGATCTTGTTGGCCTTTCGCGCTGCCCTTTAATTTAGGATCAAAACGCTTGCCGAATAAGCTCACTAACCCTTTCGCTAGATCTGGGTAATGAGACAATGTGTCTTCAATGTATTGTTGGCTGAATGGGAAACCCACTTGGCGCATGTAACGCGCATACGCACGTAAGATTGAGATTTCACGGCCAGAAAGACCCGCACCCAATACCAAGCGGTTAAAACCATCGCTGTCTAATTCACCTTCCCAAATCGCAGCAAAGGCTTGTTGGAATAGATCGCGCGCTTCACGAAGATCAATCGTCTTGTCACTCTTATGCAGCATCGAGAAATCAAGGATCCAATAAGTCACCCCATTGGTCTTGCGTACTTCATAAGGTGATTCACCAATAACGCGCAGGCCAAAATTTTCAAGCATTGGCATAACATCAGACAGGTGAATCGGCTCATCACTGTGGTAGAACAGCTTCAAACGAACAGCTTTAGAGTCTGCCGCTTCTTCTTGAGGGCGGTAGAAAAGCATGCCCAGTTTGTTGTCTTCACTTAGTGCTTCTAAACGCTCGATATCTGCAACCGCAGAACCAGGCATCATGTCTTCTTTGTACGAACGTGGGAATGCACGCATGTACTCTTTCGATAACGGAAGACCTTTGCTCTCACCGAAGTTAGCAACGATTGATTCAGACAGGCGGTCATCCCACGT
This sequence comes from Vibrio sp. 10N.222.46.A1, assembly GCF_041473595.1. NCBI lineage: Bacteria > Pseudomonadati > Pseudomonadota > Gammaproteobacteria > Vibrionales > Vibrionaceae > Vibrio > Vibrio sp. 10N.222.46.A1. Next base: position 2,307 of record NZ_JBFRSN010000890.1, on the reverse strand, counting down.
AGACGATACTTCCATTAAATTTTGCTCAATTGTTTTCACGTCCACATCCATGTTGTTGTTATCAACACGAACAATATAGTGCGTTCTCGCCAGTGGGCTTTCAGAGAAGTATGTCGTGAATTCGACCTCTTCTTCGCAACCGAAATACTGCTTCAAGATGCGTTGGGTTTGACGACGAAGTTCGGTGTTGTAACGATCTTTGGTAACGTAAACCATGCAGCTAAAGAAACGGCCAAACGGGTCTTTGCGAACAAACAAACGCAGAAGATCGCGATCTTGCATTTGAACTACGCCAGTACCGACTTCTAGCAATTCTTCTTCACGAGCTTGAAGCAGTTCATCTCGCGGGTAGTTTTCTAGAATGTTGTGCAGAGCTTTGTAAGAGTATGAACCTTCACGGTAACCACTCGCGTCTAAGATACGCTCTACTTTCTCGCGAACAAGAGGAATAGTTTCAACGGTTTGGTTATAAACGGCAGAGGTGTAAAGACCAGTAAAGCGGTGTTCACCAATGACCTTACCGTTCTTATCGAACTTCTTAATACCAATGTAATCATTGTAAGCTGGGCGGTGAATGCGTGAAGCCGTGTTGCCCTTGGTTACGATAAGTACATACGGTTTTTTCGCTTCTAAGCGTGCCGAGTCAGAAAACTCAGACAGCTTAACGTTACGCACACGATCTGAATTCGCAAACAAACCAAGGCCTTGCTCCTTGGTCGGTTGTAGTTCTGTGTCGCCATTTACAGAAACAAGGTCATATTCCTTGTAGCCCATAAACGTAAAGTTGTGCTCGCCTAACCAACGAAGAAACGCCAACGTCTCATCAAAACGTTGGCCGTCTACAGGAATACTTTCTTTTTGCTTTTCAACTTGATTCGTTACTTCCTCAAGTTTTTCAACCATCTTCAGCCAATCGTTCACGACTAAACCAGTATCGGTAAAGATATCCAGTAGTTCCGTTTTGAGCGCTGTCATTTCAGCTTTGCTGCTAAGACGGTCTACTTCGATATGGAAAAGCGATTGGAATGCACCTTCGTTATTGCTCACGCCGACAACACTGCCCTTATCAGTGCGAGAGATTTGTGTTGGATTGTGAAGCATAAGGTGAGAAGAAAGGTCTAGGCGAGTCAGCGCCATTTTTACAGAGTCTACAAGGAATGGGCTATCTGGTACGACTATCTCTACGATAGTGTGAGTAGATTGCCAACCTTGACGACTTACTGTCGGGTTAAAAACACGAACAGAGATTTGGTCAGCTTTCTTTTCATTGATGTGATGCCATAAGCTAACTACAGCACCATATAAATCGGATTCGTTTCTCTGAGTTAGATCGTCGTGAGAAACATTACTAAACAAGTGTTGAGCAAGTTGAGTTACGAGAGGTCGATGAGCAAGGTCAAGTTTGTCTTGAATCAGTTTGTAAACTTTTTCAAGTAAAACTGGAACCACAGTTTCACGTGCGGTCATAGTCACACTCCACAATTAGAATTTTATTTTATTATTAGGGGGCTTACTTAAGCTAGCGTTTGAATCAAGCCTTCAAGGCCAGTTCTACTAACGAGTTAAGCAAAGGTAATGCATTCATTTATTGTAAAAGCATTATTGATAAATAGTTAATTGTTTTAGAGGTGGTAAGAGGTGAAATGTTTGATTATGTGATTAAGATTCCCTTTAACTCACTAGGCACGCCAAGCTTTACAGAGCTTCCAACTTAATAAACTTATTTTTTTGGTCAGTTGTTAACCTAAACTGTCCTCTAACCCCTATTTGTGTAAGAAATGGTCTGAAGCGAGTTGCAGGTAGCTGTAAGCGTAACCCTGTTGTTGTTATCACTTGAACTTTACTTGCGGCACCCGAGTAGCTAGCCAAAAACTGCTGATATGAGATGTTAAGTTGGAAAATATAGCGATTCATACGATACCTGTATACATATACAGTGCCGGTGATTTTTGGCACTTAACGATGTCTGAAAATGAAACTGCTCTAGCTTATCGAAAATTCGATAAGCTAGAAACAAAAAATCAGTGGCAGATATTCTCTACCACTGATGACTTTTCGTTACTAGTAAACTGTTTATTAGCAAACCGCTTATGATCGAACGGTTACCTGAATAAGCGGCTGACTTAAGCCTCTAGTGCTTTTGCCACTTTCTCGAATAAGTCTTTTGCAAGGTTGTCCATGTTCTTCAGCGTCTCAAGTTCTTTTTTGATTAGAGCTTGGCGTTCATCATCGTACTTACGGAACTTAAGTAGCGGGTCAATCAAACGTGAAGCCACTTGCGGGTTGCTGCTGTTCAGTTCACGTAGG
>NZ_JBFRSN010000889.1:0-784 GCF_041473595.1 Vibrio sp. 10N.222.46.A1 | reverse complement strand
CATTTATTCCTCTCTCAAACAAATAAATCAAAGACCTTTGATTACAATTCTGACATTTAAAGCATTCACTTCTTAACCACTTCCGAGTAACGTAAGTCGAACTAGGCTCAACTAGTTTCATAACCATAATTAAACTAAGGACAAATTCATGTCACACGTTACCTTCAAAGGCGCTGCTGTACCGCTAACGGGCACATTCCCACAAACAGGTGAAAAGTCACCAAGCTTTGCACTGACTGCAGGCGATCTTTCTGAACTGACTCTTGCTTCTCTTGAAGGCAAGAAAGTAGTTCTAAACATCTTCCCAAGCATCGACACAGCAACTTGTGCAACGAGCGTACGCACGTTCAACGCAAAAGCGGCAGAACTTGAGAACACGGTTGTTGTTTGTATTTCTGCTGACCTACCGTTTGCTGCGGGTCGCTTCTGCGAACTAGAAGGCATTGAAGGCGTTCAACACGCTTCAACTTTCCGTTCTCCTGCATTCGCATCAGACTACGGCGTAGCGATTGCTGAAGGCCCACTATCAGGCCTAACAACACGCGCAGTTGTCGTTGTTGATGAAAAAGGTGTGGTAACACACAGCGAGTTGGTTGCAGAGATCACTGAAGAACCAAACTACGAAGCGGCACTTGCAGCACTGTAAGTCTCACTTTTAGGCAGCAATGCCTTAAGCTCGTATTAACCTAATAGAGGTCAGTACAAAGCAATAAAAAGAGCAGCCATTGGCTGCTCTTTTAGTTTTTAATAATGAACGATTTTTAGATGCCGAAGTAGCAAATCT
>NZ_JBFRSN010000888.1:0-3711 GCF_041473595.1 Vibrio sp. 10N.222.46.A1 | reverse complement strand
TGTTGCGAACGTCACAAACTTGCTTCACGTCATCAAGGAATGTTTCTGCAATGTATTTTGCGCGAAGCGGGTCGCCTGGCATAAGTACAGTTTCTGCGAAATCACCAGCTTGAGCATTAATATGAGGTGTAGCCATGGTCGTTCTCCAAAGTTTTAACGGTAATTATAGGAACAGGGTTTTATTAATTACCGATTCTGTTGAATTGAATTCGTTTTGTTGAGGCAATATTAGCGAGTTAAAGCGAGGCTCCGTGAGATGTTTGTCACAAATTTGCTCTACCTTTAAAGTATTATTCATATGGATAACCAAATATGTTGAAAGTTTAGAGGCAATCGATTTTGTGTGGTTAAATTACGCTATGTCCAGAAGAAAAACGACAAATAAAGGCCTGTTGCATATCAGCTTGGAGCAACAATACGTTGTCGCGACGTTTGATCAGCGATAATCTAAACTTTGATAGAAAGACCAACCAAGGAATTGTATGTCGTACTGCGCTAACTCGACGCCTTTGCACTCAATGAGAACACAGATACGTAAGGTAGCTTTACCTCTAGTGAGGGTCACCATGCTTGTGGCAGCGATGGCTTCGTCGTGTGTGTCTGCGGCGACCTTTGTACTGCCTCCGGCTGAAAGCCGTATCGTCGGCAGAATACAGCAACACGAAGTGGCTGCTGGCGAAACGTTGGCTATCATTGCTAAGCAATACGATATTGGTTTTCTCTCTTTAATGGCGGCAAACAAAGGCGTTGATCCTTTTCTTCCTGCTGAAGGTTATGTGTTAAGTATCCCTAGCCGTTTGATTCTGCCGGATACGCCGAGAAAAGGCATTGTGATTAACCTTGCCGAGTTAAGGTTGTACTTCTTTGAACCTGAGAAAAATCAGGTGCACGTATTTCCTGTTGGCATCGGTCGAGTGGGGCGAGATACCCCAGAGATGATCACTAAGATAAGCCAAAAAAGACCCAATCCGACTTGGACGCCTCCAAACTCAATTCGTAAAGAGTATCTAGAGAAAGGGATTGAGCTACCAAAAGTGGTTCCTGCTGGGCCGGAAAACCCTCTTGGCGAGTATGCATTACGACTTGCTTATGGTGCAGGTGATTATCTGATACACGGCACCAATAAAGACTTTGGGATAGGCTTGCGAGTCAGCTCCGGCTGTATCCGCATGGAACCTAAAGATATTGAGTGGCTTTTTGAACAGGTTAGTCGTGGTGAGCAAGTCACAATAATCGATGAGCCTATCAAAGTATCTTTAGAGCCAGATAGGAGCGTGTTTGTTGAAGCTCACGAACCATTGACGCGAAGCGACGGCTCTAAGAAATTATTGCAAATCCCCGTTGAATTAAAATGGTGGCTTGAAGATGCAGATCTACCAAATTCAAAAGCGAAAGCGGTGATATTTGCTCAAAATGGCGTGCCTGTTGAGATAGCACCACCTGTGATTGAGTTCTAATTTGATTGCCTCTTCTGTAACAAGGGGCGTTTATTTTTGTCTACTTGAATTGATACCTTCTACTCGAATTAATGCCTTCTATTCGAATTAGTAACGCCCAAAAAAAGCACCACATCCGTTAAGAGGTGGTGCTGTCTATTTACTGCATTTTGCGACTGATTTAATCTACAGCTTAATCGCACTGAGCTCTCACACTATTTAGTGTAAGACTCTGCGATGTTGTCGATACGGTCGTTAGCACGATCCGCTTCTTCTTTTGCTGCCATAGCGGCTGCAGCTGCTTCTTGAGCTTTCATTTCAGCTGCCGCTTTATCGCCTTTAAGTGCTTCAACTTCACTGGTTAGCTCAGCAACTTGGTTAGTCAATTGATCCATTTGTGACATTGCAGCTTCTTCTGGCTCAGAAGAACAACCAGCTAAAATGAAAACTGAGGCTGCAGCTGCGATTAACGTCTTATTCATAAGAACTCCTTGCTTATTTATCATCAAAAGATGCGCTATACATTCTTTATCATATAGTCGCTTCATTAATGATTGTAGCGACTAATTTTTTAACTGCAAAAACAATAACTAGAGAAATTACTAAATTTTTGAGGTAATTAGCTGAGCGTCACGTTATGTCTCGTTTATGAGATGGAGGGGTGAGAGCCGGTTTTGATGTGTTTTGGAGAGTTATTTCTTTGCGAGCAATGCATACAATGTTCTAGCAAACGAGAGATAAAGGGATAAATTTTCTGTGATCTCTATCCTTATAAAGTACTTTCGCGGTATCATGTCACGTTAAATTAATTTTATTCAATACCATCATGACTGGAGAGTCCTTTGCACTTTAAAGATTTAGGCTTAGATAACCGCTTACTGAAGAACTTAAAACATTACGACTTCAAGAAGGCGACAGAGATCCAATCAAAAGCGATCCCTGTTGCTATTGCTGGTAAGGATCTATTGGCTTCATCAAAAACGGGATCAGGAAAAACATTGGCGTTTGTGTTGCCAATGATTCATAAAGCATTAAAAACAAAAGCGTTTTCTGCTAAAGATCCTCGTGGTGTAATTTTGGCTCCTACTCGTGAGCTAGCAAAACAAGTTTATGGCGAGCTGCGTAGCATGCTTGGTGGTCTGTCTTACGAAGCGACACTTATTTTGGGTGGTGAAAACTTTAACGACCAAGTTAAGGCTCTGCGTAAGTACCCTCGCTTTATTGTTGCGACTCCAGGCCGTCTTGCGGATCACCTTGAGCACCGCTCACTGTTTTTAGATGGTGTTGAAACGCTGATCCTTGATGAAGCTGACCGGATGCTAGATTTAGGTTTCGCACCTGAATTGCGTCGTATCGCGAATGCAGCTAAACACCGTCGCCGTCAAACGTTGATGTTCTCTGCGACACTTGATCACGCGGAAGTGAACGACATTGCAAATGAAATGCTAGATTCGCCTAAACGCATCTCAGTGGGTGTTTCTAACGAACAGCACCTTGATATCACTCAGAAGTTTTACCTGTGTGACCATCTAGATCATAAAGAAGCAATTCTGGATCGTGTTATTGAAGAAGCTGAATACCGTCAGGTGATGATCTTCACGGCAACTCGTGCTGATACTGATCGCCTAACCGAGAAGTTAAACGAGAAGAAGCTTAAAGCGGTGGCATTGAGCGGTAACCTAAACCAAACGCAACGTAATGCAATCATGAGCCAGTTCGAGCGTGCGGTTTACAAGATCTTGGTAACAACAGACGTTGCTTCACGTGGTATCGATATTCCAAACGTAAGCCACGTTATCAACTTTGATATGCCTAAGCATACAGAAGAGTACGTGCACCGCGTCGGTCGTACTGGTCGTGCGGGTAACAAAGGTGATGCAATCTCTTTGGTTGGTCCAAAAGACTGGGATAGCTTTAAGCGTGTTGAGCTTTACCTTCAACAAGATCTTACTTTCTCTGTACTTGAAGGTCTAAAAGGTAAATTCAAAGGTATTAAGCCGCGTAAACCTGCTTTTGCTAAAGGCGGTCCTGCGAAGAAGAAAACCAACACTCAAGCTAAGAAAACGCCGAAAAAACCGGTTAAGCGCGATAAGAGCTTCCACAAGAATGTGGCAGTGGGTGATACAGTATTTATCCCTAAGAAGAAAGTTGCGCCAAAAACTGACGACGAGTAATCAACTCGCGTGAGCTAAAAGATTATGTTTATAAATACAGATCTTTATACAAGCTAGCGTAAATAAAAACCGCCTATGAAGGGCTAATGCCGTTCGGATAA
>NZ_JBFRSN010000887.1:0-1256 GCF_041473595.1 Vibrio sp. 10N.222.46.A1 | reverse complement strand
CGGTATGGGTGTAGAGCGTCTAACGATGCTTCGTTACGGCGTAAATGACCTTCGTGCGTTCTTCGAGAACGACCTTCGTTTCCTTAAACAATTCAAGTAATCCGGGGCAGTCAAAACTATGAAATTCAGTGAATCTTGGCTACGCGAGTGGGTTAAACCTGCAATTAACAGCGAAGAGCTAGCTCACCAAATCACTATGGCTGGTTTGGAAGTTGACGATGTAGAACCTGTTGCTGGTGAATTCACCGGCGTTAAAGTAGGTAAAGTGGTTGAGTGCGGTCAGCACCCAGACGCAGACAAACTACAAGTAACTAAAATTGATATCGGCGAAGAAGAGCTTTTAGACATCGTATGTGGTGCATCTAACTGTCGTCTTGGCCTAACTGTAGCAGTAGCAACAGTTGGCGCAGTACTTCCTGGTGACTTCAAAATCAAGAAAGCAAAACTACGTGGCGTTCCATCGCACGGCATGCTTTGTTCTTTCTCTGAGCTAGGTATCGACGTAGAGTCTGACGGCATCCTTGAGCTGCCAGAAGGCACAACGCTAGGTATGGACGTACGTGAGCTTCTTGAGCTTAACGACGTAACTATCGACGTAGACCTAACAGCAAACCGCGCAGACTGCTTCAGCATCCGTGGCCTTGCTCGTGAAGTTGGCGTACTAAACCGCGCAGACGTTACAGAGCCAGCAGTTGAAGCTGTTGCAACAAGCATTGAAGACACAGTATCTGTTGAAATCAAAGCAACTGATGCTTGTCCACGTTACCTTGGCCGTGTGGTTAAGAACGTAAACGTGAAAGCGGAATCTCCAATCTGGATGCAAGAAAAACTGCGTCGTTGTGGTATCCGTTCAATCGACCCAGTTGTAGACATCACAAACTATGTGATGCTAGAGCAAGGCCAACCAATGCACGCATTTGATCTCGCTAAGATCGAAGGCGGTATCGTGGTTCGTCTAGCAGAGCAGGGCGAAAAGCTAACACTTCTAGATGGCAACGAAGCTGAACTAAACAGCAACACACTTGTTATCGCTGACCACAACAAAGCACTAGCAATCGCTGGTATCTTTGGCGGTCAAGATTCAGGTGTTACGACTGAAACAACAGACGTTCTTCTTGAAGCGGCATTCTTCGCACCGGATCACATCCGTGGTCGCGCACGTGCTTACGGCCTTCACACAGATTCTTCTCTACGTTTCGAACGTGGTGTTGATTCAACACTTCAAGCAGCAGCAATGGAGCGTGCAACACAGCTTC
>NZ_JBFRSN010000886.1:0-3081 GCF_041473595.1 Vibrio sp. 10N.222.46.A1 | reverse complement strand
GTCCAAATCACTGGTCCAAGTACTAATAATGCGTTGGCAATGAGAAATAGGTACACGACTAGGGTGCCTATTTTTCCAATGTATTTGTCCATGTTAATTAACTTATTCGTACTATTTAAATTAGCCATGTTACATACCTACATCGTCTTTGAATGACTTCATGCGGCTGAATTGCCATATCGCAATACCAGACAAGAACAAGAAGATAATGATTGAGATAACCGAAGCGATTTGATACTGCTGGAAGTCGAGCGTGAGCTTGTAAATCCAAGTGATCAAAATGTCGGTATGTCCTGCGAATCGATATTCAGGGTTGATAGGACCCCCTTCGGTTAACAGGTAAATCGCCCCAAAGTTATTGAAGTTATGGGCAAAGGTCATGACCAACGATGGGGCCACTTGGTGCAACACCATAGGCAGGGTGATTTCTTTAAATTGCTGGAACTTGCTTGCACCATCGACTTCACTGGCTTCATAAAGTTCGCTTGAAATGTTAGTCAGTGCCCCTGCAATAAGCAGCATAAAGTAAGGTGCGCCAACCCAAACACTCACCGCGATAACGGTAATTTTTGCGGTGAAAGGGTCTGATAAGAAGGCAATCGAATCAAAGCCCCACGAGTTTAACGTTGCGTTGACTGGTCCAATACCATTCAGTAGCAAGCGGAACATCAATAAGGTCACGAAAGCAGGAATGGCATAAGGGAGAATAAAGATAAAGCGCCATGCTTTTTTTGCTTTAATGTTTCGATTTTGTAGCGCAAGCGCCAGTAAAAAACCAAACCCACAAGTACATATGGTGGCAAAAAATGCCCACAGAACCGTCCAAGAAGCGACACCGAAGAAAGTGCTCGACCATATTTTCAGTTCAAATAGTGAAACAAAGTTTTTAAACCCCACCCAATCTACAAGGTTTCTTGGTGGGATATGATGAGGTGCCGAATAGTTAGTGAAAGAGACGAGTACCGTAATTATGATTGGTAAAATAATGAATGCGATACTGGCAATAAAAGCTGGCGATAGCATGATGAACGCGAACTTTTGGTCGTAAATGTCTTTAAATTGTTCTCGAAGGTTCAGTCGTGACTTAAGGCTGACTTTTGCATCTTGGACATTAGCGATGTACAGACAGATGAATAAGAAGCTGTAGAGTAGGGCTATGACCCCTTCGACCAACATAAAGACCGAGTTATCGCCCTGTAATATTTTAAAGCCTTCACGAACTTGAGCGACATCTCCTAAAGTGACTAAGCCTTTTAGCGAGGCCAACAGCTCCGGGAGAATCAACAATGTGATTAGCTGCATGGCTAAAAATACACCGCCTTTTATCCAATGACCTTTTACGATCTGTGTACTCCCCATAATAAGGAGTGAAGCGGGCATTCGCGATGCCGGCTGATTCTCTGTTAACAACATTGTTTATCTCTATTGTTTAGGTTGTCGTTATGTATTCGTTTTCTGGTCACGCCCTGAACTAGCGCTGTGGCTTTATGACACAGCGCATGAGCTAAGTCGCTTGTAAGTCGCGACGGGAGTTCAGAGGTTACTCTTGTAATTCTATTTGTTCTTCGATGATCGAAAGCGCACGGTCAAGAACAGAACTCGCAGGTTTATCGTTTACCCAGTAGTCTGTAATAGCACTGGCCATTGGTGACCAAATGAAGCCCATTTCAGGAATCGATGGCATTGCGTCTGAGTAGAAACCTTGCGTAATAATGGCGTAAGTGGCTTCATCGGCATCAACAATGATCTCTTCCATAACTGACTGGATCGGAGGGAGTGCTCTTGACATCTCATAGCGTTTTTTCAGCATCGCGTCGGAAGTAAGGTAGTCAGCAAATAATTGTGCGGCTTTCGGATACTCAGTGTAAGAAGACACAACCGCAAGACGAACAGTTGCAAAAGTGCGTGGTTGTTGGCCTGCTAATTTAGGCATAGGTACAACACCAAGATTTATCCCTGATTCTTGATACCCTTCGATTGCCCAAGGGCCGTCGATAATAGCGGCGACTTTTCCTTCATTAAATAAGCCACGACGTACTTGCGGGTTGCGCATATCAACTGGATTTGAATTGTTGGCCACTTGCAGGGTTTTCATTGCTTCTAAGCCTTGTTGGGCTTTTTCAGAATTGATGCCGATGTCTTTTGCATCGGTACCGTTATTACCAAATTCGTATGCGCCGTAAAGCGTGACAAACATACGAGACTCGTAATAGTTCTGTATGTCCCAAAGCAGTGCGTATTTATGCTCTTGCTTATTGTTGAAAGTTTTTGAAAATTCAATAATTTCTTCAAAAGTTTCAGGTGCTTTAGTCAGTAAATCTTTATTGTAGAACAGAGCGGTAGTGGCGAAGCTAACTGGGAAGCCATAGCTCACCCCTTCAGCTTGAGACGCATTAATCGCATTTGGCATAAAAGTATTCGAGATACGTTCGGCAGATACCAGATTCTCCATCGCCCCACCTGCCACGACTAATCGCCCCAATAAGTCATGTTCAATCTCGACTACATCTGCCACGCGAGCAGAGCCGCCATCCTGAATCAAACGAGAAGCGGCATCGATAGGCGCTAACCCACGGAATGAAAAATCAATATCGTATCCTAACTCCTTATTAAAGGACTGAGCGGCGTACTCCATGTAGTCGAGTGTTGTTTTGTCGGTCCAGATTAACAACTCAGCCCCATTTTCTGGCTGAATTGTGTCTGCGTTTGCATCTGCTGCAGCCGTTAATGTACTGGTCGTTAACGTTGCCGCCATTAAGGCTGCCGCGAATAGATTCTTTTTCATTCCTGAATTTTTCATACTGACACCGCGCTATTTAAAATCATAGTAGTCGTTCGTTAAGTACTACTATGTTATGTCTCGCCGACAATATGTCAACATTACCTGGTTAAAATACCAGCGTATTTGTGACAGTTATCACCTTCTGTTTGTGCTTTTTACATCTGGTAGCTATAGGGTTTTATGTCTTGTTTATTGGGGGTTTTAAACGGTGCTTTGTTCATTTTGATACTTAGATTAATGAAAAGCCTACCGTTTGTGATGGTGATCAATAATCTCCGCAGTCAAGGGTGATTGATCTC
>NZ_JBFRSN010000885.1:0-293 GCF_041473595.1 Vibrio sp. 10N.222.46.A1 | reverse complement strand
CTACTACGCCAAAACACATGGCACAATTTGAAGAGAGAGCGAAAGAATATATACAAACCAGTCAGCCACTCACAGGCACATTAGCCGAAACTTACCTCAATAAATTAGGTATTGAACACCCTAAGAGTGACCATGTTCATTTTCATCAAGCAGTGTACTCCTCGGAGGACCAGACATTTCACTCGGCAATGATAACTAACATTCACGATAAAAAAGGAGAAACAAAAGCGATTGAAGTGACTTATTTAGACGGGCAAGGAAATAAAGATCCGGCACTCGACATCAACCCACGG
>NZ_JBFRSN010000884.1:0-525 GCF_041473595.1 Vibrio sp. 10N.222.46.A1 | reverse complement strand
GAGAGCCAGCGCAACAGTAAGCCCTTCGTTGCTATTAACTGTGGTGCTATCCCTCGAGACCTAATGGAAAGTGAAATCTTCGGTCACGTTAAAGGTGCATTTACCGGTGCGACAACCGACCGTAAAGGTGCCGCAATGCAAGCGCATGGCGGCACCCTATTTCTCGATGAGCTTTGTGAAATGGAACTGGAGATGCAGAAGAAGCTCCTACGATTTTTGCAAACCGGTACGTTTACCCCACTCGGTGGCAACCGCGAGATTAAAGTGGATGTCAGAATTATCTGTGCGACCAACCGCGATCCACTGGTTGAGGTAGAAGAAGGACGCTTTAGAGAAGACCTTTACTATCGTGTTCACGTTGTGCCTATCGAGATGCCACCGCTTCGTGAACGAGGAAGTGACATTGTCACCCTGTCTAATCACTTCTTGAAGCTGTACGCGAAGCAAGACAAGAAGAAGTTCAAATCAATAGACAAAGAAACGCAGAATCTACTTAAACGTTATGCGTGGCCGGGCAACGTACGT
>NZ_JBFRSN010000883.1:0-213 GCF_041473595.1 Vibrio sp. 10N.222.46.A1 | reverse complement strand
TACTACGATTGGTATTATATTGAGCTTCACTCTTTTAGGTAACTCAACCACCTTAGAATTACGTTATGATGGGGTAGGCTTAGTTTGGACAGTTGAAATCGAATGGATGATTCACAGCAAAAAACGAATGGTAGAAATACAACGGTAAGAAAAGCGACGCGAATCGAAAGCGTCATGAACTCTGCGATGTGGCATTTAACTCAGAGAGATATG
>NZ_JBFRSN010000882.1:1303-1784 GCF_041473595.1 Vibrio sp. 10N.222.46.A1 | reverse complement strand
TGTTGCATTCTTCCTAGAATCCACCTTTGTTGGACTGTTCTTTTTCGGTTGGGAAAGGCTGTCCAAACGCCAACACCTTATGGTGACTTGGCTGGTGGCGTTGGGCTCAAGCTTTTCTGCATTATGGATTCTGGTTGCTAACGGTTGGATGCAAAACCCGATTGGATCGGAGTTTAATTACCAAACCATGCGTATGGAAATGACTAGCTTTGCCGAAGTGGTGCTCAACCCAGTTGCTCAAGTTAAGTTCTTACACACAGTCGCTTCGGCTTATACCTGCGGTGCGATGTTTATCCTTGGCGTGAGTTCATACTACTTGCTTAAAGGTCGTGACGTTGCTTTTGCAAAACGTTCGTTTGCTGTCGCAGCTTCGTTCGGCATTGCTTCTATCATATCGGTGATCGTATTAGGTGATGAGTCGGGCTATGAACTGGGTGACGTCCAAAAAGTAAAACTCGCAGCGATTGAAGCTGAATGGCAC
>NZ_JBFRSN010000882.1:0-590 GCF_041473595.1 Vibrio sp. 10N.222.46.A1 | reverse complement strand
ATTGAAGCTGAATGGCACACCGAACCGGCACCTGCGGCGTTTACCTTGTTTGGATTACCAAATCAAGAAGAAGGCAAAACCGACTTTGCTGTGAAAATTCCCTATGTGATGGGGATTATTGCAACGCGATCTTTGGACGAGCAAGTGACAGGGCTTCATGACTTGCGTGATCAACATTTAGTGCGTATTCGAAACGGTATTATTGCTTATGAATTGCTAGAGCGTTTGCGATCTGGCGATACCTCACATGAGACAGAGCAAGCTTTCGATCAAACCAAGCACGACCTTGGCTACGGCTTATTGCTCAAGCGATACACAGATACCGTGACTGATGCTACTGAACAACAAATCCAACAAGCAGCCGATGATTCAATTCCAACTGTGTGGCCTCTGTTCTGGTCATTCAGAATCATGGTGGGTTGTGGCTTCGTTATGTTGTTTGTTTTTGGCGCGGCTTTCTTACAAACCTACCGTAAAAACATTACTCAAAAGCCTTGGTTATTGAAGGCGGCACTTTGGTCAATTCCATTACCTTGGGTGGCAATCGAAGCTGGTTGGTTTGTTGCAGAGTATGGTCGTCAACCATGGGC
>NZ_JBFRSN010000881.1:0-1322 GCF_041473595.1 Vibrio sp. 10N.222.46.A1 | reverse complement strand
TTGAGTTGGTGACCACACACCACGTCATAATCTGGCGATTATGGGTGGTTGTCTGTTGTAAATTATTGAAATTTATCAGTATTGAGTTTTTGTTTTTTAGTGTTATGGCATGTTTGACAGCGTTCTACGGTTCAAAAGTGCCCCTGTAAACAGGAGCTTGAAATGGAAAAAATATCTCTTACTCAGCGATTTGTCGAGCGCGTTAAACCGACTTCGACCACAAAAGAATACTATGATTCCAAGGTGTCTACGTTGTATTTACGAGTCTATCCGTCAGGGAGGTGCGTGTTTTTCGTTCGTTTTCAGCACAACGGATTGAGGCAAAATCATAAGCTAGGTTGCACGTTAGATTACTCATTACGTCAAGCAAGACGAGAAGCCTTGCGGCTTGTTCAGCAGGTACGCAGTCCGAAAAAGGAAATATTGCCCTCCATAACGCTGAAGGCGTTCGGCCAAGAGTTTTTTAAGCGTTATCCTCGTCATTGGAAATCTCGCACTTTGATAAAGAACGAAAGTGCCTTTCGTCTTCAGATCGCCCCTTATCTTGGAGATAGGGAAGTACAATCCATTGTTCGAAATGATGTTGAGCAGTGGTTTGCCCAGTTAAGCCATGTGAAAGGCTCAGCCAACCAAGCGTTAGTGTTGCTGTCGGTTATGATGCAGCAATGTGAAATGTGGGAATATCGTCCTAAAAATACCAATCCTTGCCGTGGTTTCAAGCGTTATAAAGAAGGAGGGGTAGAACGCTATCTTAGTAAAAACGAATTGCGTCAACTCTGGCGAGTGTTAGACACGTTAGAGGGCGATAACCCGGCTAAGGTCATGATAATACGTCTGTTGATATACACAGGTTGCCGCTCATCGGAAGTGAGAACCTTACAATGGAAAGAGTACCGAGGTGGTCACTGGCATTTACTAGACAGTAAAACGGGGGCGAAAACGGTTTACCTTTGCTCACAAGTCAGAGCTTATCTTGATGCATGGCAATCAGAGAGTCCTTACCTGTTTCCAGCCCCTTGTAACACTCAACCCATATCCACCAATCAGTTGGGTATATTCTGGCGACAGGCTCGCCAGTTGGCAGGATTGGAAGGCGTGCGCTTGCATGATTTACGTCACACCTACGCCAGTATTGCCATTCAGTCGAAGGTGAACGTGATCGTGTTGAGTCGTCTTTTGGGGCATGCTGAAGCGGAAACGACGCTAAAGTATGCGCATTTGGGACGTGAGGACGTGTGTCAGGCGGCCTCTCATGTGTCGGGTGTACTCGTTAAGGGGATGCGCTCATGAAGTCACTGTTATTCACTTCTAAAGTGATTCAA
>NZ_JBFRSN010000880.1:0-1800 GCF_041473595.1 Vibrio sp. 10N.222.46.A1 | reverse complement strand
ATATCCATATCCAATTTTAATCAATAACCAAACACTCATTTCACCTCCAATTTACTCGCTGTTAGGTATATCTATAGATAAATACCTTAGAGTAAGACAGCATGAACACACACCACCCCCTATCCGCGTTATTACTACTGGGTAGTCTGACCTATCTCACGGGTTGCGCTTCTCTATCACCAACGCCGCAAGCCAGTTTGAACAATACAACCCAGATTCCCGAGCAATGGGAAAGCTCTCAACGATACGTAAACACTACGATGTCGACACAATTGCTCTCGCTGTTCAACAATCAAGCTCTCGCCGATCTGGTTCAAGAAGCCCTCACCAATAACCACGACCTACATAAAACTGCACTTCGCTTGAAGCAAGCTGAACTATTAGCGGCTCAAAGTGATCAATACCTTCAACCTTCTTTAAATACAGACTTTCAAGCCTCTAGACAAAAAACAAGTCAAATTCAGAACAGTCACAAACTGTCTTTGAATTTAAGTTGGGAGTTTGATGTTTGGGGACGCTTAGCTGACTCAGCAAGCGCAGCTAACGCGAAACAACAGGCAACACAACTCGACTATGCTTACGCACAAAACTCTCTCGCGGCTCGCGTAATAGAGGCGTGGCTTGATGTTGCTTACAGAGCAAGAGTGATCGGGGTTGAACAACGCTGGCTACAAAGCCTTTCAAACACTGAGAATATTGTACTAGAGCAAGTGCTCGATGGGTTTAAAGAACAAGCAGACCTCGACACCGCTCGTGCTGCAACATCCAGAGTAAGAGCGAGTTTAGCGGCTAAAGAACAAGATCAGCTTATCGCAATCAGAGGCCTTAATACCTTACGAGGTAAGAGCGACACCCAGCTTAACCGAATGATTTTCACGATCCCAGAAGTTGAAGCTCCGCCATTACGTCTTCCCGGAGAAATGATTGGATCACGTCCTGACCTCCTTGCCGCTTATCAGCAAGTGCTCGCCGCCGACAAAAGCGCGGCAGTTGCTTACAAAGATCTACTGCCTAAATTCACACTGTCTGCCTCTGTTTATCGTAGCGGCTCAACACCAAACCAGCTTATCGACAATCCTTCCCTGTGGAATCTCGTTGGGGGGATCAGCGCACCTCTTCTTGACCAATCATCACTACAAACCAAAGCCAAAATAGCTCAGCTTCAAGCAGAAGAGAGCTTTGTTGATTACCAAAAGAAACTATTGGTTGCCATCAATGAGGTAGGAAATGCACTAGACAAAGAGTTCTACCTCAAACAACAAGAACAGCATTATCGAGATGCTTTTACATTCTCCAAGGCTAGTATGAAAAACTATCAAAACCTTTATCAGGAAGGAGCCAGTGACGTTTTGGCACTGCTTATCGCCCAACAATCTATTTACCAATCTAAAATCCAGTTGCTTAATACTCAGCGTACTCGGCTCTCAAACAGAATTACCTTAGGGTTAGCATTAGGAATGGGGGTTTAAAATGAAACAGATACTTGTTACGGCTTTGGGCTTGCTCAGTATCATTGCCACCGCGATGTACATCATTAAGTCAATCCCCGAAGAAACAACGTTAGCGCTGGAAGCTCAGCCTCGACAATATATCAAAGTCACCACAGTCGACATTGCTGCCGGGCAACACCGCTCTACCATTGAAGGTTACGGGCAGGTAATTCCAGAAGAAACTTTAACGCTCACGAGCCAGGTTTCAGGAGTGATTCTTTCAAAAGCAAAAAAATTTCAACTAGGTGAACAAATCTGTAAAGGTGATCTGCTATTTCACATTGACGATTCCAGTTACCAAGTACTACTG
>NZ_JBFRSN010000879.1:0-2944 GCF_041473595.1 Vibrio sp. 10N.222.46.A1 | reverse complement strand
GGCAAAAGATGTCCATGAAGCGTTAGTTACGATAGCGGAAAAACATGGCAATCAGAGCCGCGAACAAGCTGAACAATATATTAATGATTTACGTAAAGCGAAACGTTACCAAAGGGATGTGTACTAATGAGCAAGCAAGTAATAGAGCAAGAAGTGCTAGGTCAAGTACTGGGACCTTTGGCTGACAATGAACGTCTGAAGCGTGAAAGTAAAAACCTTCGCGGTACGATTGAACAAGATCTTCAAGATCGTATCACTGGTGGTTTTACCGCAGATAACTTTCAACTGATCCGTTTCCACGGTATGTATCAACAAGATGACCGTGATATTCGTAACGAACGTACCAAGCAAAAATTAGAACCTTTACATAATGTAATGCTACGTGCGCGTATGCCAGGCGGCATCATCACTCCTAAGCAGTGGCTCGCGATTGATAAATTCGCAGATGAAAGCACCTCTTATGGTTCAATTCGTCTAACAACACGTCAAACCTTTCAGTTCCATGGTGTGTTGAAGCCGAACATTAAGTTAATGCACCAAACACTAAACAGTATTGGTATTGATTCGATCGCTACTGCGGGTGATGTAAACCGAAATGTTTTGTGTACCACGAACCCGGTTGAGTCCGAGCTACACCAAGAAGCTTATGAGTGGGCGAAAAAGATCAGTGAACACCTATTACCTAAAACTCGTGCTTATGCTGAGATCTGGTTAGATGGTGAAAAGCTCGCAACAACAGATGAAGAACCTATCTTAGGTAGTAACTACTTACCACGTAAGTTCAAAACGACGGTTGTAATTCCTCCGCAAAATGACGTAGATGTTCATGCTAACGATCTTAACTTTATTGCGATTGCTAAAGACGGAAAGCTGGTGGGCTTTAACGTATTAGTGGGCGGTGGTCTTGCAATGACGCACGGCGATACTTCTACTTATGCACGTAAAGCTGACGACTTTGGTTTTGTGCCATTAGAAAAAACGTTAGATGTAGCGGCAGCTGTTGTGACGACACAACGTGACTGGGGCAACCGTTCGAACCGTAAGAATGCTAAAACCAAATACACACTAGACCGTGTTGGTATTGATGTATTTAAAGCAGAAGTAGAAAAACGTGCAGGCGTTGAGTTTTCTGAAAGCCGTCCTTATGAGTTTACTGGCCGTGGCGACCGTATCGGTTGGGCGGAAGGTATTGATGGTAAGCACCACTTAGCGTTATTCATCGAAAATGGTCGTTTACTTGATTTTCCGGGTAAAGCGCTGAAAACAGGTGTTGCTGAAATAGCGAAGATCCACAAAGGTGATTTCCGCATGACAGCGAACCAAAATCTCATTGTTGCAGGTGTACCTAAGAGCCAAAAGGCACAAATTGAAAAGCTGGCACGTCAATACGGTCTGATGGATGATGCCGTTTCAGAACAGCGCAAGAACTCAATGGCGTGTGTGGCATTCCCAACATGTCCGTTAGCAATGGCAGAAGCCGAACGTTTTCTTCCTGAGTTTGTAACGGATGTTGAAGACATTCTGAAGAAACACGGATTACCAGAAGAAGATAACATCATCCTTCGCATCACGGGTTGTCCAAACGGCTGTGGTCGTGCAATGTTGGCTGAGTTGGGTTTAGTCGGTAAGGCGCCGGGGCGTTACAACATGCACTTAGGTGGCAACAAAGCCGGAACTCGTATCCCGAAGATGTATAAAGAGAACATCACTTCAGCTCAGATCTTAGAAGAGATTGATTCGCTGGTGGGACGTTGGGCTACGGAACGTAACGACAATGAAGGGTTCGGTGATTTTACAATCCGAGCTGGCATCATCGAAGAGGTGATCATTTCAAAGAGGGATCTGCATGCATAATTCTGTCGCTTCAAAATTGAAGTTAGCAGAGCTACTCGCATTGACTAAGACGGAGCAGATACTTCATCTTGGACAAATTAATGCTGAGTTAGAGCAGCTAACTGCATTAGAAAGAGTGAAGTGGGCTCTAGAAAACTTAGAAGGAACACATGTGGTGTCTTCTAGTTTCGGAATCCAAGCAGCATTGATGCTGCACTTAGTGACTCAAGCCAAACCCGATATTCCAGTTATTCTGACAGACACCGGGTACCTATTCCCAGAAACGTATCGCTTTATAGATGAGTTAAGTCAGAAGTTGACTCTAAACCTTCAAGTCTTTCGCGCACAACAGAGCTCTAATTGGCAAGAAGCGCAATATGGCAAACTTTGGGATCAAGGTATAGAAGGGATAGAGAAGTACAACAAACTTAATAAAGTTGAACCGATGAGAAGAGCGCTGGATGAACTAGAGGCTGGCACTTGGTTTTCAGGGTTGCGAAGAGAGCAATCTCAATCGCGCGCAAACTTGCCGATCTTATCTATCCAAAATGGTGTGTTTAAGTTCTTGCCAGTAATAGATTGGACAAATAAAGATGTTCACTATTACTTGGAAGAGCATAGCCTTAGTTACCACCCACTTCGTGAGCAGGGGTACCTTTCTGTCGGAGATACTCATACAACTAAGAAATGGGAACCGGGTATGACTGAAGAAGAAACCCGTTTCAATGGTCTGAAACGAGAATGTGGCCTCCATGAAGACGATGGAGAGCAATATGGCTCTGGGATTTAGACTCATTGCCATTTAAAAAGCTGCCTCAAGGCAGCTTTTTAGTTTCTAGGGGATAAAATTAAAGCGATTGTGGATAAGTCTGTGGTTATTATGTAGGTACTTTGTAGTTAAACTTGCATAAATAAGGCTTTGGGTGTTTATCCATCATCTAATCGTTATTTTTGCAATTTTCGGTAATAAACACTTGCCAATGTGAGGAACATCTCTATAATGCCGCCTCACTGACACGGTAGACGCCACAAGGCTTCAGCGAAGAATGTTAGTAAGGCAACTAGCTTTAAGCGATAATTCGCTTCTACTTTTAGAAAGTAGAAATTAATT
>NZ_JBFRSN010000878.1:0-5246 GCF_041473595.1 Vibrio sp. 10N.222.46.A1 | reverse complement strand
CGATGCTTTGGTATGCCAAAAAGAACGGTCGAACCTTTTTTGGTGTCGCTGACATGATTGCACCATTGGTTCCATTTGGTTTAGGTATGGGCCGCATGGGCAACTTCATGAACAGTGAGCTATGGGGTCGTGTGACTGATGTGCCATGGGCGATTGTATTCCCTAACGGTGGTCCACTTCCTCGTCACCCATCTCAGCTTTATGAAATGGCGCTTGAAGGTATTGTACTGTTCTTCATCTTGAACTGGTTCATCAAAAAGCCTCGCCCTCTTGGTTCTGTATCAGGGTTATTCCTAGCAGGATATGGTACATTCCGCTTCCTAGTTGAATACGTACGTGAACCTGATGCTCAGCTAGGTTTGTTCGGTGGATTTATCTCTATGGGACAAATTTTGTCACTGCCAATGGTTATCATCGGTGTGCTGATGATGGTTTGGGCATACAAGCGTGGTCACTACAAAGATGAATTACCACAACAAACGAAGTAAGGAATTGGTGTGAAACAGTATTTAGATCTCTGTCAGCGTATCGTTAATGACGGTACTTGGATTGAAAATGAACGCACAGGCAAGCGCTGCCTAACCGTAATCAATGCTGACCTTGAATATGATGTAGGTAATAACCAATTCCCACTGGTAACAACACGTAAAAGTTTTTGGAAAGCCGCAGTTGCTGAGCTGCTTGGCTATATCCGTGGTTACGACAATGCTGAAGATTTTCGTAAGCTAGGGACTAAAACTTGGGATGCGAATTCTAACCTGAATGAAGCATGGCTAAATAACCCTTACCGCAAGGGTGAAGACGACATGGGCCGTGTTTATGGCGTTCAAGGACGTGCATGGGCAAAACCTGATGGCGGTCATATCGACCAACTGAAGAAGATTGTTGATGATCTAACGAACGGCATTGATGACCGCGGCGAGATCTTAAACTTCTATAACCCAGGTGAGTTCCACATGGGTTGTTTACGTCCGTGTATGTACAGCCACCACTTCTCTCTACTTGGTGACACTTTGTACCTAAACAGTACTCAGCGCTCTTGTGATGTTCCATTAGGCCTGAACTTCAACATGGTTCAAGTGTATGTGTTCCTAGCAATCATGGCGCAAATTACTGGTAAGAAAGCGGGTGTGGCTTACCACAAGCTGGTTAATGCTCATATCTACGAAGATCAACTCGCACCTATGCGTGATATCCAGTTGAAGCGTGAGCCTTTAGCGGGGCCAACATTCCATATCAATCCTGAGATTAAGTCTTTAGAAGATTTGGAAACGTGGGTGACGATGGATGACTTCTGGGTTGAAGGCTACGAATGCCACGAAGCGATTAAGTACCCATTCTCGGTTTAATCTAATCTGCTTTGTTTGACTGACTGACTGACTGATTGATCGAAAGGCTGCCTCTGCGCAGCCTTTTTTATTTCTGATGCTTGGCTTGCTTACTATTCGTAAAACCAATAATCTTGAGTGGTCTTTTCTAACCACAGAACTACTATGACTCGCTCGCATTGCTTTGTATTGCAACACGACTTTCCTATTTCTTTCTACCCTGATAAAAACCAGTTGGTGATTGATAGTGAAGAGATTCATTTAGAGCCACTACAAGCAAGGCTGCTCAGCTATTTCATCGACAAGCGCGGGCAAGTGGTTAGTACGCAGCAGATAGCTGCTGATGTCTGGCAACGAACTCAAGTGTCTGACAACTTGGTCAGACAGGTCATCAGTTTACTGCGCAGTCAGCTTCAGGATAAAGTACGTCCGTATCGCATCATTCAGACCATTCCTAAGCAAGGTTATCTGTTCGATATTGAGATAATTCAGCCTAGCGTTGAGACTACTCCCGTAGTAGAAATTCCCCCACCTGAAATCAAAGTTGTTTCTAAGCCTAAAAATAAAACCATCGCCCTGATTACAACCGCAGTATTCTCTATTGGCTTAATAGCAACTTGGGCATGGCAAAGCGATATCCCAACCAATGACACAGCTGTTATTTCTGCGCCTCAAAGTGATGTGATTCCCGTTTATATCCATGACATAACACTCGATTCTGCGGACGATTATGAGATGTCGGAAAGCGTGTACAACTACCTATTCTACGGGCTGAACTCAGCGAGAAATTTATCGGGTTACCACTTCTCTCAGCTCTCGAAACAGGGCAAGCAATCACTTGCCAATAATGGTGTCGAACTCAAAGGTTGGCTCAAGCAAAAGGGCAGTAATTATATACTGAGCGTGCTGATACAAAACAACCGCCAGCCCAATCAAAGCCAGAAAGTGGAAAAGAGCTTTAGCCAAGATAACTTCTTTGATGCCATTGGGGATGTGATTCTTGAGATCAAAGCCATTATTGCCCCAATGAGTTCAGAATACGGTGTCGTCAGTCATCGAGTGACTTCTATTGATAACTACGATGATTGGAAGGTTATTTCAGAGGGAATATCGCTTTTCTACCAAGGCAAAGGTGGACAGCCATTTGCAGAGATCGCACTTCAGTTGGATACGATTCAACAGCAAGGAAGAGACAATTATTTGGTCAATGCCTTATTGTCGTATTCGGAATCTTTGGCTTATTTGCAAAGTCATGAGCAAGAAGATCGCGAACATGCACTGCAACTGGCAAAGCAAGCCTTTGAGATGAACCCACGTTGTGATATTGCCAACCTTACCTTGGGTCTTGCACTGTTAATCAACCAACATGCCAATCAAGCTTTCCCTTACCTTTTTTATGCGGCCGAAAGTACACCGAGCCCTATCAGTTTTTATCTACTTAGTGTGGCTGACAAGCTGTCGGATAACCCAGAAGGTTCGCAATACAACTATCAGCGCTATACCGAAGTGAAAAAAGAGTATAATGGCCAACTGTTTGATCTTATTGAATCTTTATAAAAAACAAACCTTTCCTAAACCACATAATTCTCTTTGAAGTGAAGACGTTGAGTTACCGCTAATAGTAACGGCTCTTCTGCAAGGTTTTCTTGTGCCGACAGGCTTCTCAACATGTTTGATTATTGTTTGGAGTCAGGCTCGATTGCCTTGCATCAAGCGTAAAAACATCGACTTCCACATACTGGTCACCAAATCATTAATTATTTGGGGTACACACATGTTGAAGAAGTTTGCTTTTCAGATCATTCCAATTCAGATCTTCTTATTCGTCTTTTGGTTCAAAAATGGCTTTGTCGATAAAGTGATGGGCGTTGTGCTTGGCTTTATTACGCCAGATACCGCTTATTCAGGTGATACTTGGGCTGGCTGGAAAGGCTATATTGTAGGTACTTGGGATAAGAGCCAAATCGGTCATGCTTTACTGAGCCCTACGTTCGATTTTATGTTCCCTATTCTGATTGCTTTGCAATGTGTGCCATTTTTATTGGTTCTTCGTTCAGTACTAGCAGGTGAGTTCATGTCTGGCAAGGAGCGTCCGTGGTTACTCTATGCTGCCTTTGCTTCTCTGTTTGTGACGGCTTGTATGGCTTTCACTCAAACCATCACAGGTGCAAGCGATGGGCAGTATCTATGGCAACTTATCGGCTTTGGCATGGTTGCCATTATGTATCTGCGTAATGAGCAAGGTAAGTAAGCGTTTCTTTAGATGCGAGATAAGGGGAGTTAGATACAAGTAGAAGAGATTCGGGATACTAAGATCAAAAACCCCCGTCATTCCCTATCACGCTCGTTCCTCGCTGTAGGGAATGACGGGGATATATAGATGCGAGTAAAACGGGCTTTTCGTTACTCGCTCACTCGCATCCATCCTGTATCTGCTTTCAACTTGTCACTCGCTACTCCAATCTTCTTTTTGTTTCCCACATCTGCCTTTCAGAAAAGAAAAAGCCCGCAACCTAGGAGGTTGCGGGCTTTGCTATAAGCGATGTTTGTTTTGCTATTAAGCTGTCAGTGCTAACACGCTACCAGGCAGTACAAGGAATACCGCAACAAGATAACCAGCTACTACAGCTTTGTTTTTCACTGCCATGTCTGAAATGATATCAGCTGCTTTCACTGGCAGTTCACGTAGGAACGGAATACCAAAGATGAATACCGTTGCCATGATGTTGAACACCAAGTGTACTAGAGCAATCTGTAGTGCGAATACTGCGAACTCACCAGATACTGCTGTCGCTGCTAATAGCGCGGTAATACACGTACCGATGTTTGCACCTAAAGTGAATGGGTAAACGTCACGTACTTTAAGAACACCTGAACCAACTAGTGGAACCATCAAGCTTGTTGTCGTTGAAGAAGACTGAACAAGGATAGTCACGATAGAGCCAGAAGCGATACCGTGGATAGGACCACGACCGATTGCGTTCTTTAGAATCTCACGAGCACGGCCAACCATTAGGCTCTTCATTAGCTTACCCATTACCGTGATAGCTACGAAGATAGTCGCGATACCTAGAACGATAAGCATAACCCCACCAACAGTGTCGCCAAACGTTGATAGTGGCTCTTTAATCGCACTTACAACAGGCTTAGTGATTGGCTTGATGAAGTTAAGACCACCCATGCTCATATCACCTGTTGCTAGCATCGGTGATACTAACCAGTGAGAAATTTTCTCTAGAATACCAAACGCCATCTCTAGTGGTAGGAAGATAGCAACGGCTAATAGGTTAAAGAAATCGTGAATCGTCGCACTTGCGAATGCACGTTTGAACTCATCTTTACAACGAACATGACCAAGGCTAACTAGCGTATTGGTTACTGTAGTACCAATGTTTGCACCCATGATCATAGGGATTGCTAGCTCAACAGGTAAACCACCTGCCACAAGGCCAACGATAATTGAAGTAACTGTACTTGATGATTGAATAAGGGCTGTTGCCACTAAACCAATCATTAAGCCTGCAACTGGATGTGAAGCAAATTCGAAAAGAACTTTTGCTTGCTCGCCTGTTGCCCATTTGAAGCCTGTACCAACCATTGAAACTGAAAGTAATAGTAGGTAAAGCATGAATGCCAAGTTAGCCCAGCGTAGCCAACGAGTTGTGCTCGAGATAGGCGCTGCTGCAGTAGTAGCTTGGTTCATAATGTTTTCTCCATTGGACCGTTTTAGTCTGTGTTTGGTCTGTTTGTTTAATCTGAGCGTGATGTTAGAGAACAAATATTTCAGTAATATTACATTTTGGTTTAGGTGAGACTTTTTTGTGATGATTTGCTCTTTAAATATTTGGTCTTGAAATGGTGGTGGCTTAACTTGTTGTTTTTAAAGTTTTTTGTTCGTGTTTTTGATAGGTGATATAG
>NZ_JBFRSN010000877.1:0-1616 GCF_041473595.1 Vibrio sp. 10N.222.46.A1 | reverse complement strand
AACGAAATACAAAGGCGTCTTCTGTTAGTCGTTAGTAAAAACAAGCTGCTATTAACTGAAAAAGAACAGCAGTTCCTTCTTCTTAATCCGAACATATATGTATCATCGACGGCAGACTCTAAGCCTATATCTTTCATGAATAGTGAAGGTAAGCCTGATGGTATTTCGATTGATATATTGAGTGAAATATCCCGACTTACGGGGTTAAACTTTATTTACGACAACGACCTCGATTTACAGGGCAACCAAGCTCATCCAGTTTCTCTTCCAGTAATTCATACTAAGGCGACACCTTCTACTGGTGACGATGAGCATCACCTCTATTCTAAGCCTTTCATGGTTGAGCCGTGGGCACTGGTTGGTAAAAGTGATACGAGTAAATTGGCGGTATTCGGTGAGTTAACGAAGAGCTCCGTTATTGGAACTATAAACGACAGTGTCGGAATAGAGCTTGTGAAACGCTATTGTGAGGCTTGCCCAATTAAGACCTATAGCTCTGAGTTGCTTTTGCTCGATGCCGTGGATACAGGAGAGGTAGACTCAGCGATGCTTTCGCTCTATTTAGCGTCTCCTCTATTACAGGGCCAGTATTCAGGGTACTTACGCGTAACAAGCCTGCTATCTAAAGACAACGATATTCCAGTCGCCTACAGTGTCGAAGCCGACCAAGAAGTGCTGAACAATATTATTAACAAAGCGCTGTTCGCCATACCTCATCACAAGTATCAGCAGATCAAGAAGCATTGGTTGGATGTGTCTTATGAATCAGGCGTGGATACGGCAGATGTTATCTTGGGTGCTGCCATTTTAATCTCTGTAGCATCGGTGCTCATTATGCTTGTAATGGCATGGAGTTGGAAACTAAGACGTGAAGTTGAAGATCGAAAGCGAACTGAATCCGCTCTCAAACATCAAGTGGAGTTCGAGCGTTCATTGTTGGACGCAATGCCGTTTCCTATTGTTGTGCGTAACTTGGATAACCAGATAATCAGTCTGAACAGTGCCGCGCAGCAGCTTACTGGTTTTGAGTTAATCGAAGGAACTATCGTTAATAACTCCGATGAAGACACAATGATCCATCACGGGGTTGTTTTGCCTCGCTTAGAAAAAGAAGTCGTTTCGCCGCAAGGCAGTAAACACTACGCGTATTGGAAGTGCCCTTATATCTCCAACGGGAATATCGAAGGCTCAGTGACCATTCTTGATGATCTTACTGAGCTTTACGAAGCGAAAAAAATTGCAAAAAGTGCCGATGACCGAGTACAGAAACTGGCGAACAATTTGCATGGCGCGGTTATACAGCATATTCAGCCCAAACGAAGTCTTCACGATATTGAATTCGTCTTTATTAGTAATGGGGTAGAGGAGCTTTTAGGGCTTACTCCTGCTCAATTGCGCCGCTCTCCAATTAGTTTTTTCGCACCGCTTAATGCTCAGGATCGTCGAACCTTAATTAAGAAGGTACGTAGTGGAAATAAAGAGGGAAAACTAAGCCTCGATATTGGAGTGAATATTGATAACCAAAACCGATGGCTCAATTTGCAGAGCAAGATTTCTGATCTTGGCGATTATTATGAATGGGACTCTGTTCTTACTGATATAACAGAGCTTAAACA
>NZ_JBFRSN010000876.1:0-5115 GCF_041473595.1 Vibrio sp. 10N.222.46.A1 | reverse complement strand
TTAGCACAATGCTAAGCCTTCGTTTTTACAAGAAATTAATTACCAAGGAGAAACCTTGTAAAGGGCTCATCCTACAAGACACTAACTTCCCTATTCATCGTCCAGTGGA
This sequence comes from Vibrio sp. 10N.222.46.A1, assembly GCF_041473595.1. NCBI lineage: Bacteria > Pseudomonadati > Pseudomonadota > Gammaproteobacteria > Vibrionales > Vibrionaceae > Vibrio > Vibrio sp. 10N.222.46.A1. The sequence continues at coordinate 5,006 of NZ_JBFRSN010000876.1, read as the reverse complement.
ATCAACTTGGTATTGCCACCGTGTGCCTTCTCACGCTTACGTTGCACGAATGCATAGAAGCCAGGGATTAGGAACGTACCCGCTAACAACACACATAGCAGGCCACCAATCAGAGAAATACCCAATGAGTTTTGACTCACGTGACCAGCACCCGCAGCGAAGATAAGCGGGAATATACCTAAAATGAATGACCAAGACGTCATGTTCACAGCACGAAAACGCAGCGTACCGCCCTTCACCGCCGCATCTTCAATCGGTGCGTCTTTCTCTTCACGCTCAACCTTTGCGAATTCCACAATCAAGATTGCGTTCTTCGCGGCCAAAGCTATCAAGAGGACCAAACCAATTTGTGCATAGAGATTCAGCGGTGTGCCTGTCAGGTTCAGCGCCAAGAAAGAACCTAAGGTTGCAACCGGTACCACTAAGATAATCGCTATAGGGATTGTCCAACTCTCGTACTGCGCCACCATGAACAGATAGATGAAGATCAGAGCCAGTGCAAAAGCAAAGATCGCTTGGTTGCCTGCCAATACTTCTTGATAAGCCATGCCTGTCCATTCGTACTGGTAGCCTTGAGGCAGCACGTCAGCTGCGACACGTTCCATTGCAGCAATCGCATCACCGCTTGAGTAACCCGGTGCTGGTTGGCCTTGAATCACCGCACTGCGGTACATGTTGTAACGCCATGCTACGTCTGGTTCAAAGATCTGATCGTAAGTCACCAATGTGCTTAACGGGATCATCTCGCCATTAGACGAACGCACGTGGAATCGTTGTAGGTCATCCATGCTGCTACGGTGTTCACTGTCTGCTTGCATGGTGACACGGAAATTCTTACCAAACATGGTGAAGTCATTCACGTACATTGACCCAAGATTGCCTTGTAGCGTTTGGAATATTTCCGATAGGGGAATACCTAGCTGTTGCGCTTTCTCACGATCAATATCGACATAGTAGTGAGGTACATTGGCGCGGAAGGTACTGAAGGTATGTGAAATCTCAGGCTGTTTATTTGCCTCAGCAATCACGTCATTCATTACCATCGCCAGATCAGTGCGGCTACGACCTAATGTATCTTCGAGAACAAACTCAAAACCAGACGCAGCACCCATGCCCGGAACCGCAGGAGGTCCCATTGCAAATACAATCGCTTGAGGCAGTTCTGTTGCTGCTCGGCCATTAATACGTTGTGAGATAGCTTGCGCTGAATGTTGACCGTCTAGTGCGTTACGCATTTCCCAATCGTGGAGCTTGATGAACATCGACGCACCATTCGAAGCTGAAGCGCCCGTCATGAATGCATAGCCGTTAACCAGTGTCACACCATCAACGCCCGGCTCTTGCTCAACCATCTCTAGTAACTGCTCTGTCACATCTTCTGTACGAGACAGCGATGCCGCGTCAGGAAGCTGCACGTTAACCAGCAAGATGCCTTTATCTTCTTGAGGTACGAAAGCCGTAGACGTGGTTTTCGCGAAGTAAGTTACCGCTGCTAGCGCCACAACGAAGAAGGTAAACAGCAGAACACCCTTTTTCACAAGGAAGCCTGCAATTTGACCGTACTTGCTGGTTACTGATTCAAGACCACGGTTAAACGCTTGGTACCAACGTGCTGTGTTACCACCGCCCTGCTTAAGAACCAATGAACACAATGCTGGCGACAGCGTTAGAGCGTTAATAGAAGAGATCACAACCGCGATACAGATAGTCAGAGCAAACTGGCGATACATGATGCCGGTAATACCTGGCAACATCGCTACAGGGATAAACACGGCAAGCAGTACCAATGTAGATGTCACAATTGGACCGGTCACTTCTTTCATCGCGATCAGTGTTGCTTTTCGCGGTGAAATGGTAGGATCTTTGGCCATCGTAGTATCTACGTTCTCGATAACCAAGATCGCATCATCTACTACGATACCAATCGCCAAAATCAAACCAAACAGGGTTACTGTGTTGATGGTAAAGCCGGTCATCTGCATGACCGCAAAAGTACCAATCAAAGATACCGGAATCGCAACCACAGGAATCAAGGTTGCACGGGCACTGCCCAAGAACAAGTACGTTACTGCGATAACCAGCAAAATTGCTTCGATGAGTGTTTTAACTACACCTTTAATCGACTCAGCAACGAATAGTGTGGTGTCGTAACTCGCCTCGTAAGCAACGCCTTCAGGGAAATTTTTGCTTAGGTTGTCTAGCATCGCCATGACTGCTTTACCACTTTCCAGCGCATTAGCGTCTGACTGAAGTGACAGCGTTACGATTGAAGCGTCTTGACCACGGTATTTACCGTTACCATCGTAGAACTTTTTACCTAGCTCAACACGTGCAACGTCTTTTAAATAAACCGTTGAACCGTCTTGATTTGCACGAAGCACTACATTTTCAAACTCATCAGCCGTTTCTAATCGGCCTTTTGTCACCAAGTTGAATTGCACTTCTTGCGCGTTGTTATAAGGCGCTGCTCCAATACGGCCTGCAGCGACTTGAACGTTCTGCTCCGCCAAAGCGCGATTCACGTCAGAGGTAGTTATATTGAGGTTAGCCATTTTTTCAGGATCTAACCAAACACGCATCGCGTATTCACCACCACCCAACACGTTAACTTCACTGATGCCCTTTACACGAGCCAATTGGTCTTTAATGTTCAAGTTCACGTAGTTGATAAGGAATTGGTCGTTGTACTCTCCGTTCGGCGAGTAGAAGTTCAATACCATCAATAGGTCAGGTGAACGCTTCTTGACCGTTACACCCACCATTCTTACTTCTTGTGGAAGTTTCGATTCGATCTGAGCAACGCGGTTCTGAACGTTGACCTGAGCCATATCAGCATCAGTCCCGACATCAAAGGTCACGTTAAGGTTGTATGAACCATCATTAGCACTTTTAGAAGACATGTAGATCATATCTTCTACGCCATTCACCGATGTCTCTATGGGGTCGGCTATCGCCTGTTCCACCACTTCAGCACTGGCACCCGTGTAGAATGCCGACACACTGACCGATGGTGGGCTAATTTTTGGATATTCGGCCACTGGTAAGATAGCGAGAGAGATCGCACCCGCCAGCGTTAATATTATGGATATGACAAGGGCAAACTTAGGCCTTTGAATAAAGAAACGACTTAACATAAATAGCCCCCTTACTCAGCTTGTTCAGCAGAAGCTTGAATACGAACAGACATACCATTACGTACACGCTGTAGGCCTTGAGTGATCACTGCGTCGTTCTTCTCTAGACCAGAATGAACGATCACACCACCTTCAACTTGTCGCCCCATCTCAATGTTTCTGCGCTCAGCAACTGGTGCGGCTTCACCTTCAACCAATACCATCACAAAGTCACCTTCTAGGTCGGTTTGAACCGCACGACGCGGAATAGTCACAACATCAATAGATTGCTTTTCACGTAGATCAACGCGAACGTGTTGGCCTGGAAGTAATTGCTGGTTCGGGTTATCAGCAATTGCGCGCATCGCGATCGTACCAGTATTGAGGTTGATACGGTTACCCAAGAAATCAAGCTGACCTAGATGTTCGAACGCTTCACCATTCTCAAGCATGATCTGAACTTCAACACCTGCAGAATCGCTGCTGCCGTCGCCTTCGATGCGATCCATACCCAGCTCAATACGCTCACGCTCACTGATGCTGAACGATGCATGGATTGGATCTAGGCTAACCAACGTAGTCAGTACACCTGAAGACGGTGAAACCAGATCACCCGTGCTCACTTTGGTGTCACTAATTCGTCCAGAGAAAGGCGCAATAATTTTGGTATGAGAAAGCTGAACATTGGCTGCATTGAGTTGTGCTTGACTTGCTTCAAGCTGTGCCTGAGAACCCAATAAGTTTGCTGTCAATGCATCAAATTCCGATTGAGAAATACTCCCCTTAGGGAGAAGGTTCTTACCTCGGTTAAAATCAAGCTCGGCTTTTTTAAGGTTCGCGTTCGCTTGAGCAACAGACGCTTTTGCGCTTGCTACTTCAGCTTCAAATGAAGAGGGTTCAATGGAGTACAGTAATTGGCCCTTTTCGACCATTTGACCTTCATTGAAATGACGGCTTTGTAGATAGCCAGAAACCTGCGCTGTGATAGCCGTGTCTTCAACGGCTTCAATACGACCGATGTACGACTTACTTTGCTGGTGAGAAACAACGCTAACATCCTGTACTGCTACGAGAGGTAGAGGCGCTTGCTTGGCATTTTGAGCATCTTGCCCACATCCAGCAAGAATAAGAGAGCTTGCAAGAGCCGTAAGGATCAACTTTTTACGCATGGTTATACCGTCACTTGTTAGTATTTGAACAGTATAAAATTTACGTAACACACCTGTTACTATTGTCCGAGGAATATCAATTATAACGAACCAAAGTGTATCAATATGTTAATTGAAACTAAGTGCTTATAAAGTAATTACAAACGCGTTACAATTTCTAAGTAAATCAACCTCTCAGCTTCTGTTCTCTATGGATATTGTCTAACATCATGTATTGTCAGACAGATAAGCATTCACATTTAATTGTTAAGGAATTCTCATGATTTCAAAATGGGCTAAACGTTTCTATCAAATGGCGGAATTGGTCGGTTCTTGGAGTAAAGATCCTTCAACTCAAGTCGGCGCCGTCATCACTAAGCACAACCGTATTGTTTCAGTTGGCTTTAATGGCTACCCACATGGCGTGTCTGATAGTGCGGATACTGACGATCGCGAGATGAAATACCTCAAGACACTTCACGCTGAAGAAAATGCAATCTTGTTTGCTAAACGTGATTTAGACAGTTGTGAAGTTTGGGTCACTCACTTCCCTTGTCCGAACTGTGCAGCAAAAATCATCCAAACTGGAATTTCAGCGGTACATTGCCCAGAGCAAAGTGAAGATTTCCTTTCTCGTTGGGGAGATAAGATCAAGATAAGCCAAGATATGTTTGAGCAAGCTGGTGTAGAAGTAGACTGGTTGCCACTCGCTGACCTGGATTAATCTCTAACGCTAGGTCTCAGG
>NZ_JBFRSN010000875.1:0-4872 GCF_041473595.1 Vibrio sp. 10N.222.46.A1 | reverse complement strand
AAGGAGCCTAGGCTCCTTTCCTTTAAAACTCGATTAATTGTTTGATTATCGTTTTACGTTCTTCTTTGGAAGCTTTGTTAAACCAATATTCGAACATTTCAATCTCTTTGACATTATCACCTAAAGAATCAACAACACCATTTCGATTTGCTACAGACCAGTTAATAACGGAGTCTCTTTGTTCTGTTGGAATTTGTTCAAACCAATATTTTGACATCTCTTGAGCTTGGCTTACCGGCTCTTGCTGAAGCGCGGGAACTGCAACTACAGGTGCGGCTGCGGCTACAGGTGCTGCCATAACAGATTTAGCTGTTGCGTTTTTATCACCCGTATTTACGATTGCTTCGATGTAGCCAGCAGGAATAGAAAACGAAATGCTGTTCGCATTTGAAACCTGGACATCAAAAATTAGATCTTTAAAAGGTGCTTCGTTGAAGATTTCATTAGATACAGGAAATTTCACATACTGTGTTTGAGTACATATATCGCTGCATGTTTCAGCTGAAGCCGCATAAGGTTTTAATGGCACTTTACCTTCAGAACCTTGAACTAAGACAGAGCGATACTCGTTGTAATTTTTAAAGTACTGAAGCTCCATCGTTATGTATGAATCAGGTACCGTTACAGTACTGTTTGGGGTAACGTAATTTAGCTCTAAAGACGAGTTAACTAGCTGACCTTGTCTAACTTCAAGCACATCAGGAGACAGCGACTCACCAACGACAATTTGGTAATTTTGCTTACTCTCTATTCTTTTAACAGAATCTGTAAAATCACTATTAGAATCTAATGTTGTACATCCAATTAAGAATAAAGGAATCGATGCTAAAACTATTTTTTTCATATTAACTACCTCGAGGGTTTCCCCATAATATTATTCGATGCCTTTTCTTTCTTAGGCTGGACCAGAAATGAATATGCGCCGACTAATTAGTCAGCGCATCTCTTTACTTAAAGCATGGTTTCAATTAGAAGCCGTACTCTAAACCAATACGTGTAACGAACGTATCTGTGTTAGCAATAGAACCTTTATCGTCAGCTTTGATATCACGCTGTGCAATACGGATGTAAGGAACAAAGCCGTTATGAACGTACATTAGCTGACCTGAGATTACGCTATCTTCATCAGCGTTTTTAACACCATCAGTTTCAGACTCTAGGTTAGCTGCGTAACCTAGTTTGAAGCCCCAAGGGCCGTTCCAGTACTGACCGATTACAGAGTATGAAGCCTGTTCAGACTTAGCGCCGCCTTGAACATCTGACTCACCCGCTTTGTAGGCTGCAGAAATACCGAAACCTGCTGGAAGTGACGCTTCAAAACCGATTAGATAACCAAATGTATCAGCCATTTCAGCAGAAGTTGCAGCAACTGCAGGAGTTGCACCGCCAAAGTTTACGCCATCACAACCCGTAGCAACTAAACATGTACCAGCAGCAGTTCCAGCTGTTGCAGCTGTTAGTTGACGATCTGATTCTGATTCAACAGCAGCGTGGAAAGTAACCGTATCAGCTAAACGGTAGTGAGCAGCCGCGCCGTAGAAGTAGTTATCTTTAACACTTGAGTCACCACGACCTGTTGCTAGGTTGAATGTAAAACCATTCAAGTCAGCAGAATCGTATCGAGCCATATCACCATGACGGTCACGGTTGTATTTAACATCGCCGCCCCAGTCCCATACTGCGCCCAAACCTGGGTTAGCATAAGGCCAGTCAATTACTTCATACATTGGCGTCAGCATACGACCAAAACGTACTTTACCCCAGTCACCTTGCAGGCCTAAGAACGTATCACGATTACCTAGTGTCGCACCGTCACCGTTTTCACCAACGTAACCAGATTCAATTTGCATGAATACGTTCACGTTCTCGAACATGTCTTTACTTGCACGGAAACCAATTCGAGATTCATTCTCGTAATCGTATCCCGTACCTGTATCAGTTTTTACGCCGTTTTTAGTTTTTTCTGAATCGTAGTTAACAACAGAGATTGCTGCTACACCGTAAGCCTGAACGTTAAAATCTGAGATAACACCAACTTGAGAAGATTCAGATGCGAATGCACCACTTGAAATCATCGCAACTGCAGCACCAAGTAAAGTACGTTTGAAAATTTTGTTTTCCATGGAATAAAACTCCTAAAAATGGATATAGCTGTTTGAATATTTCCCGCCTAAAGTTGGCCGCCGTAGAGAGAAATACCTTTTCTTGTTTGAGAACCCTGAAACACCGAATTCTCGATTTCCTTTCTGGTTATACACAATGTGCATCCATGCCAATAAGACTAACTTCACCCCAAAAAAGATCAATGAGAACTTAATTTTCATCTAAAAAAATATGAGTTGGTGCAAATTTATCATGTACTTAGTGATCCAGATCTACTAATTGAAAAAACCGAGGGGCAAAAGAGTAAAAACATTAAAAAACAAAAACTTACTAACACAGCAGCCTCTTAAAAATTGATATCACTCGCATTTAGCAAACAACTATAACAACATTTCATTAATGTTGAGCGTCATCACTGTCCTGATTTCATAGTTCGTATAGGAACAAATTTCTCAACAATTAAAAAGTGATTACTTTTATATCAGAAACGAAAAAGGCACTCCCTTGAAAGGAGTGCCTTTGAGCTTTTTTTATCTGTATTTACTTACGAAATAAGGGCTATTAGATCTTCTTCTGTTCTTATTTCGATACCTAAATCTTGTGCTTTAGTCAGTTTAGAACCAGCGGCTTCACCAGCAAATAAGATATCCGTTTTCTTAGACACGCTACCGGTTACTTTTGCACCTAAAGCTTGCAAAGCAGCTTTCGCTTCGCTGCGACCTAATTTAGAAAGTGAGCCAGTCAACACAACTACTTTGCCTTCTAACGGTAGCTCTTGATCATCCGCAACAGCTTCAATTGCAGGCCAGTTAACTCCAAGCTCGATAAGTTGGTCGACTACTGCTCTGTTTTTCTCTTGTGAGAAGAAGCTCGTGAGGTGACTTGCTACGATGTCACCAATATCTGACACTTCAACCAACTGCTCATGAGTTGCAGCTTGAACCAACTCTAGCGTTTTAAAGTGCTGAGCTAAGTTCATAGCCGTCGCTTCACCGACTTCTCGAATTCCTAAAGAATAAAGGAAGCGTGCCAATGTCGTGTCTTTCGCTTTGTTAAGCGCACTCACTACATTCTGTGCCGATTTAGGTCCCATACGATCAAGAACCGTAATCACGCCCGCGCTCAACTTAAACAGGTCCGCTGGCGTTTCGACCATTTCGCGATCCACAAGCTGTTCTATCACCTTTACGCCAAGGCCATCGACATCCAGCGCCTTTCTAGACACAAAGTGCTTAAGTGCCTCTTTACGCTGCGCCTGACACACTAAACCGCCAGTACAACGCGCTACAGCTTCGCCCTCTACGCGCTCCACTGCAGAATTACATACAGGGCAGGCGTCCGGGAACACAATGTCTTTAGCCGTCTCAGGACGACGATCTTGTACAACAGCTACAATTTGTGGAATGACGTCACCAGCACGGCGGATAATCACGCTATCTCCGACCTTCACACCTAAACGAGCGATCTCATCAGCATTGTGCAGCGTTGCATTACTCACCGTCACGCCGCCAACAAAAATAGGTTCAAGCTTAGCAACCGGCGTAATAGCGCCTGTACGACCGACCTGAAACTCAACATCATTGAGCAGAGTAATTTCTTCTTGAGCTGGGAACTTATAAGCAATAGCCCAGCGAGGTGCGCGTGCAACAAAACCTAGAGTTTCTTGTGCGGCAATGTCATCAACCTTAATCACCACCCCATCAATTTCATAAGCCAAGGTGTCACGACGAGTCATGATATCTTGGTAATAGGCTTTTACATCTTCAAGAGAACTTAGCTGCTTTGTCTCTGGGCACATAGGCAAGCCCCAAGCTTTCAGCTGCAGGAATCGTTGATAGTGGCTATTTGAAAGCTCAGCGCCTTGTACAACACCGACACTGTATGCGTAGAAAGCCAAGGGGCGTTTTGCTGTAATACGAGAATCAAGCTGACGTAAGCTACCTGCGGCGGCATTACGTGGATTCACAAAGACCTTCTCGCCCTTCTTCAATGCCATCTCATTCAATTTGTCGAAGCCCGCTTTTGGCATAAACACTTCGCCACGTACTTCAATACGTTCCGGCCAACCTTCACCTTGTAACTTAAGCGGAATCGAGCTGATCGTACGCACGTTTTCGGTAATATTTTCGCCAGTCGCACCATCACCACGCGTCGCTGCCTGTACTAAGGTGCCTTTTACATAGAGTAGGCTCACCGCTAAACCATCAAGCTTAGGTTCACAACAGAAGGTCTTTAGGTTCGCAGTTGGCGCTCGATCAGACATGCGCTTATTGAACGCATCTAAATCGTCATCAGAGAAAGCATTATCTAAAGAAAGCATCGGGATCTCATGGGTCACTTGAGTGAAGCCGTCTAGAGGCTGACCGCCGACACGCTGACTCGGCGAATCTACCGTCACAAGTTCTGGGTTCTCTTCTTCGAGCTTTAGCAGTTGTTGCATCAATCGATCGTACTCGACATCAGGGATCTCAGGGCTATCTTCTACGTAATAACGAACGGCATGATAGTGCAGAGTTTCTCTTAACTGCTCTAAGGTAACTTGAATCGATTCTTTCATATCATTCTCTGTCGTGATTGAAATATCAAAAAGGGCTCCCTTAGGAGCCCTTTTCTATAAATATAGATTATTTACAAGGCTAAACAATACGGCTAGGCGTTAGCTGCCGTCATAAAGTCTCGGATTTGCTTACGGTAATCAGACAAACGGTTTGGCGTCATTAAGTTACGTGACTCATCCAATACGTTTCCGCCCATATCGTCGGCAATTTT
>NZ_JBFRSN010000874.1:0-1015 GCF_041473595.1 Vibrio sp. 10N.222.46.A1 | reverse complement strand
GAGACTATAGTGCCTTCGTTGCGAGCTTCGGTGCTCACATTAAATTTCGAGATGCGATCTTTGATTAGATCGCTGATTTCATTTGAATTTAATTGCATAATTGTTACCTATCTCGCGTGAAGTTGATGGGCTAATCGGTTAATTGATGTGTTCAAAGAACCATCGATGACGGTTTCGCCCGCCTTGATTACGATCCCGCCAACCAGCGAGTCATCAATAACCTGTTCCATTTCAACCTGACGTTCTAATTTCTTCTCAAGTGCAGCAGTGAGTGATGTAACTTGATCTTGTGTAAGCAATTCTGAACTGGTGACAGTGACAGGGATTACACGTTCATGTTCGTCCTTTAGGTCGCTGAACAAGTTAAACAAGTCTCTGATCACTGCAAGACGGCCATTCTCAGCCAAGACTTTAATGAGATTAATGACGTGGTCATCAACGAGTCCTTGGCAAACGTGAATGATGAGATTGACCAGTTCTTCAGATTGCTGTGTATGAACACCTTCTGCTGATGAAATCTGTTTAGCGATCGTTTCTTCTTCCGCTACCGTCACAAGAATGGACAGCATTGAGTGCCACTCTTGTAACTTGTTTTCACCTAAAGCAAAGTCGAACGATGCTTTAGCGTAGGGATGAGCAATATTGGTGTAATCTGACATATTGCCTCCGTTTAGAGTTCGCTTATCATTTGATCAACTAACGCTCGGTTCGTTTCAGAATCTAGGTTTTTGCTGATCAATTTCTGTGCACTTTGAATAACAGCGTCTGCCATATCCGCCTGAAGTTCACGGCGTAACTTTTGACGTTCGCCTTCTAGCTCAGCTCTACCTTGCTCTAAGATGCGTGCTTTTTCTTGCTCACCTTCTTGGTGAGCTAGGGTGATGATTTCGTTGCGGCGTTTTTTGCCTTGCTCAATCAGTTCGGTCACATTTTTTTTCGCATCTGCGACGAGTTGTGCGCCATTTGATTTTGCTAGTTCTAGCTCTTTCGCTGCATTCTCTGAGTGGCGTAAACC
>NZ_JBFRSN010000873.1:0-523 GCF_041473595.1 Vibrio sp. 10N.222.46.A1 | reverse complement strand
GACAGGTGTATTTAGCACTGGAGGATAAGAAGAAGACCGACGCGGTTGAAAAGATGAAACAAGACGGATGGGGCTTTTTCTTTGTTTATGAAGGAAAAGATGCGCTAAGCCAGCAACTCGCCCCGTCCATTCAAGCGTTTGCTGACCAATACCATTTTGAGCTCCTTGGGATCAGTAATGATGAAACCTTCATCACTCACCTCAAAGAAAACCGCCACAACCAGGGAAAAGTCACGGTGCCTTTTACGCCCGCCTTGATTTTGGTGCATCCAAGCACTGGAGAGATGAAGCCACTGGCGTACGGCTGGATAAGCCAAAATGATTTAATTGGGCGCTTTTACAACGTCGCCACCCACTTTGAGCAATCGGATTTTTAAAGCCACTCAATCCATGTAAAACCACCCAAACGTAAGGAGGCGCTATGCCATTTCTTCGTACCCTTGTGCTTGCTTTTTTGATTCATGCCGCCAGCGCACACGCTGCCATGCAAAACCAATATGCCCTAGTGTTCTTTTTTGAAAGC
>NZ_JBFRSN010000872.1:0-745 GCF_041473595.1 Vibrio sp. 10N.222.46.A1 | reverse complement strand
AATACGGTTCATCTGCAGTTGATCTAGCGTGCCATCATGAGCCACTTCGAAGTTCAATGGGTTGATTTCAACTTGGTTCGTCACCAGTGGCTTACCTAGCCGTGATTGCAGTAAGTCGAACTGACGCGGTGAAAAGTTAGAGACACCGAAGTGCTTAACTTTACCTACCTTATGTAGTTCAGCGAACGCTTCTGCTACTTCATCCGCGTCCATCAATACGTCAGGGCGATGAATCAGTAATACATCAAGTTCGGTTACACCCAAACGCTCTAGAGAGTTATTTACTGATTGGTAAATATGGTGCGCGCTGGTGTCATAGTGATTGATCTTGCGATCTGGAGTGTGGTCACCACACAAGTTGATGTCGCACTTGGTGACGATTTGAATATCATCTCGAAGGCTCGGCTCAAGCGCTAATGCTTCACCAAACAACTTTTCACATTGGTAGTTACCGTAAATGTCCGCGTGATCAACCGTTGTGATGCCAAGATCAATGTGCTGCTTTAGGAAAGTCAGACGTTGTTGCGGGGTCATACCCCACTCAGCTGTACGCCAGTATCCTTGCACCAGCTCAGAAAGTTCTGGGCCTTGTGGCGCTACCGTTACTTTTGCAACCATGGGTTGTCTCCTTTATCAATACTGAACGTATCCTAAGCTCGTTTTACCGAAGGCTCAACGTATAACAAATGGCAAAGGTAAACGCTTACTAAAAATGTGAGAGCCACAGAAAAACGAACACTTAAAT
>NZ_JBFRSN010000871.1:0-1952 GCF_041473595.1 Vibrio sp. 10N.222.46.A1 | reverse complement strand
TCCAGCAGGTAAGAAAGTGGGTGTGCTAGGCGGAATCGGAGCGGGTAAAACGACATTAGTGAATTGCTTGAACCATCACTTGGATGTACCAGAAGGTTCGGTTTTTCTTGGCGAAAGAGATGTCACTAGCTTCTCGCGCAGTGATTTGCGCCGTTACGTGAAAACCGTGACGCAAGACCCTTATCTGTTTTCTGCAACCGTCGAAGACAATATCCGCTTCGGTAGCTTAGATACTGACTTGGCAAAGAGTCAGGTTGATGAGGTTTTAGAACTGAGTCAGTTAGCCAATGACGTTACACGTTTTGAGCATGGCGACCAAACCTTAGTCGGTGAGAAAGGGATCATGTTGTCGGGTGGTCAGAAACAGCGCTTGAGCATTGCGCGATCTTTATTGCAACCCACCGACCTGATCATCATGGACAACGTTCTATCGGCTGTCGACTATGAAACAGAACGTAAGATTTTAGAGGGCTTGTTTAAGCGCTTGGAAAATCAATCGGTACTTGTGGTTTCACACCGTGTTAATGCCCTTGAATATATGGATGAAATTATCGTGTTGAACGAAGGTAAGGTGATTGCGAAGGGCGACCACGCGACGTTATTGAAAACGTGCGATTACTATTACGATACATGGCAGTTACAGCAGAATGAAACGGAGGCAGCAGCATGTTAAAAGGTGTTGATCTCAAGTACCTCAAGCACTTTTTTAAGTTTGCTAAGAAATACAAAGGCTCTGCGATTCTGGGCATCGCTATGCTTCCTCTTTCTGTCATCACGAGCTTGTTGTTCCCTTGGCTGATCATTCAAGTGATCGATGTTCACCTGAGTCATGGGGATATGGATGGTCTGCTCGAATACGTCTTCTATCTCGTTGCCGTGCTGGTGGCGAGCTATGTGGTGGATACCACCTATTCGTACAACCTGCGTAAAACCGGGCAATACACGATAACTGACATGCGCTCAGTGTTGTTTGCTCGTGTGCTCAAACTACCACGCAGCTATTTTGATAACACACCGATTGGCGTCACGCTTTCACGACTAACCAGCGACTTGGAAACCATCGGCGAGACGTTTGTTCAATCGGTTGTTGGTCTAGTGAAGGACAGTATCAATACCATTGCTCTGTTGGTAATGATGTTCTTCATTGATTGGCAATTAACGATGATTGTTTTGATCATTATGCCGCCTGTGATGTATTTGACGGTGTACGTGAGAAACCGACTTCGTGAACTGTACAAGGTGACTCGTTCTTCGCTCGCTCGTGGTATTGGCTTTTTACAAGAAGTCTTATTTGGTATGAAAACCGTTCAGATGTACCGAGCGGAAGATCAAGTAGAACAGCGTTACCAAGGCTATACCGATGAGTTTTTAAGAGCGCAGAAAAAGATAAATAAATACGATGCGATTTTGTTCTCGTTTATCTCTGGCATCACCTCTATCACCATCGCAATTATGATCTGGTATGGCTCTGAGCAAGTGATAGAAGGGGCACTCACGTTGGGTGTGCTAATTGCGTTCATCAACACCTTAGAGAAAGTGTTTGTGCCGATCCGTGACTTTACTTCGCAGATTGCTTCGATTCAGAGTTCATTTGCAGCGTTTGACCATATTGAAGAGCTGTTTGTTGAGCCGACTGAAGAAGAAGGGCGCAACCTGTTGCTATCGAGCAAGGTTGAAAAACAGCTCGAACAGTTTGTGAGCCTAGAGTTTAAGAACGTGAGCTTCCGTTACAAAGACGACTCTCCTTATGTTCTAAATAATGTATCGTTTTTATTGGAGAAAGGGCATCAAATCGCGCTTGTAGGTTCGACGGGGTCAGGTAAGTCGACGGTTCTGCGTCTAATCTCTAAAACCTACCAAGACTATGAAGGCAGCATTTTGTTGAATGGATTAGAGCTGTCTCAGATCTCAAGCGAAGACTCTGCTCATTTGTTCTCAATGATGATGCAAGA
>NZ_JBFRSN010000870.1:0-1818 GCF_041473595.1 Vibrio sp. 10N.222.46.A1 | reverse complement strand
AATTATTTCTAACCTATTACTTTGACATTTAAATTTTGGTAAATTAATATTTACCTTATTATATTTACGGCAAAGGTTAATTTACTATGGGAAGAGGTAACATTCAGGTTAGCACTGTTGCTAGTGCCGCACTAACTCATTTTGCCACGATGCTTACAATCCAGCGTAAGGAAAAGAAAATCACTGTAGAAGAGACTTGTTCCCGAGTTGGGGTATCTAAGCCCACTATGATAAAGATTCTTAAAGGTGATCCGTCTGTAAGTATCGGACTCTACTTCGAAACTGCTTGGGTATTAGGTGTTCCTTTATTTGAACCCGATGAAAACCAGTTTGCTATTAAACGTAAAACAAATGCGAAAATTGAGGCATTACTGCCTAATCGAGTAAGAAGGAAAAAGGTAATTTTAGATGATGACTTCTAGTAATCAATGCTTCGTTTGGAAATGGCTTAAAGGACAATCAGAGCCTGTGGTAGCAGGTAGACTCACTATTGATGAAACTGGCCAACATTTTACGTACGGTCAGTCTTACTTGAAACGTTCAGATGCAGAACCAATTTACTCAAATGAATTACCGCTTTCTGCTGGTACTAAGGAACCAGTTCAAGGTATGCCTATATTCTCTTGCTTGCGTGATGCAGCTCCAGATGCTTGGGGACGTAGGGTCATTAATTCTCGGTTGATGGGCAAAGACTACGATGCTGAGTTAGGCGAAATGACGTATTTGATGCATTCCGCTTCAGATCGGATCGGTTCTCTCGATTTTCAAGAATCGGCCACTGAGTATTTTGATCGTTCTACTGATGCGGCAACTCTTGAAGAATTATACAATGCGTCTGAAATCGTCGGTCAAGGTAAGGAAATCTCTTCGGATTTGGATAGAGCACTTATGCATGGTACATCCCTCGGAGGTGCTCGCCCGAAAGCGATGATCACTGGTAATGAAGCTAAGTATATTGCTAAGTTTTCAGCATCAAATGATACTTACGAAGTTGTACAATCAGAATACGTAGCAATGAGGCTTGCCAAGTTAGCAGGACTCAATGTTGCCGAAGTTATTTTTGAAAAAGTATTAGGAAAAGATGTTCTTCTTGTAAGACGCTTTGATAGAGCGTTAGTTGGTGACGTTTGGTGTCGTCGCTCAATGGTGTCCGGGCTGACAGTTTTAGGCTTAGATGAAACATGGGCTAGAGAGGCATCTTACGCAGACCTAGTGAACAATATGAAGCAGTATTGCATCGATTTTACCTCTGATAGCCAAGAGCTATTTGCACGGATGGTATTTAATGTACTGATCGGTAATACGGATGACCATGCTCGAAATCATGCTTTCTTTGTAGAAGGGGAGAAAATATCCCTGTCACCGGCTTATGATATTTGTCCACAAAACCGTACAGGTGGGGAGGCGAGTCATGGAATGAAGATCTTCGAAAATCTTAATTTATCTCTGTTATCACTTTGTATGCAAGCAGCACCAAGTTTCAATATTAAGGCTGAAAAAGCAGAAGAAATTATTAGGTTTCAAATTTCTACGATTACCCAAGAGTTTGAATCCGTGTGTAACGAAGTAGATGTCCCTGAAGTTACGCGAAAGTTACTTTTCAAACGTGTGATATTGAATAACTACATATTCAATGAAATGGAACATTTAAAGCCGCAAGATGGTCATTAAGTAGAATACATGGAATATCTAAATAAACAATGTCCGTACGACATGATGGGTTTTGTCGCAAAGTTTTGCGTTGTCGGTTAAGATTTACTCAATCTTTACCTAATACTCTGAATCTCAATGTTTAAAGGTTGCCACTTCCCCTCTGAA
>NZ_JBFRSN010000869.1:0-2299 GCF_041473595.1 Vibrio sp. 10N.222.46.A1 | reverse complement strand
AGGTTACGCTCATAAAAAAGCCCTCATAGTAATATGAGGGCTTCAAATAAGAGTCAAGCAGTGTCGTTACTGGTACATTAAGCGGACTACTCAGCCTTAAGTATATTGTTCTACCTTAAGCATACTGTTCCACTGTCATTGCCCAATTTTTTTTCTGTTGCTCAAAATTCATTTTGATTTGTTGGTAACGAACTTTAAGTAGAGAGTGTTCGTACTTCTTCACAACATCTTCGCGTTTGCTTTCAAGTAGCTGCTTTTTGACTTCGTAATACTCGTTCATGTTTGATACTAGAGCATCGAATTCTTGTTGAAGTTTGTCCGCGATTTGCTGCTTGTCGGCACGATGCATGATCTTTTGCTGCGTGCGTTTAAGTAACATTGATGCTTCTGCTTTTTCGATACGAGCTTGAGGGGTTTTCTTAAGCTTGCTTGCCAATCCCATCAAAGAAGCACTCTTGATCAACCATTTTGTAGGATCGTATTGCCACCAGTAGATGCCGTTGCGGTAATCGTTCTCAAAGATGTGGTGGAAGTTGTGGTAGCCTTCGCCAAAAGTTAGAACCGCTAACACACCGTTATCACGGGCCGTGTTTTTGTCGGTAAAAGGTTGGCTACCCCAGATGTGAGCAAGAGAGTTAATGAAGAATGTCGTGTGATGGTTAAGCACCAAACGAACAGCACCTACGATTAACAACATGCCAAGTACGTCACCGTAAATAACACCCAATGCGATAGGAACACCGAAGTTCATTAGCAATGCCAACAGAACATAGTGCTTGTGCTGCCACATAACAATTTTGTCTTTCTTTAAATCTCGACAATTTTCATAATTTTCATACATCGAGGTGCTGTAGTTACGAATCATCCACCCGATGTGAGAATACCAAAAACCACGTTTTGCTGAGTATGGGTCTTTGTCGTTGTTATCTACATGTTTGTGGTGCACACGGTGATCAGAAGACCAGTGTAACGCGCTGTTCTGCAGGGCAAATGCGCCACCTAGTGCAAACAGGAATCTTAGGCTTGAATGCGCTTCAAACGCTTTGTGTGACCATAAGCGATGATAACCCGTCGTGATTGAAAGGTTACAGAACGTAAAGCAGATCGCTAGCCATATCCAGTGCTCCATACCATAGCCAAAAAAGTAGCCATAAACGGGAGCTGCAACAACAGCAAGCAGCATACTAAAAGAGAATACAAAAATATTGAGCCAGATTAATGGCGGCTTTTTTGTAGATTGTTTGTCGGCACTATTCATTAGCAAATTTCCATTGAGCTTACATCTGTGCGCTAGAATATCAGCGTACACGTGTAAGTCAATATTGAAAGTGTAAACGTGTATTAGTATGTTTTGCTTAAATATTGTATAAAGGTAGTGTGAAATGTAGTAGCAAGTCATAAATGGAAGTACTAAGGGCTAATAAATGGAAATTAAGGTAGCTGAATATAAAGATTATGAGCGGATTGCCCAATTACACGCGGATAGCTGGAAGCTATATTATCGTGGCATTCTTGCTGATGATTACTTAGAAAATGATGTTTTGGAGGACAGATCTGTTATTTGGCAGACTCGTTTGATTAACCCTCCTTTTAACCAACATGTTTTATTGCTTGAAGAGGGCGGTTTACTGGTTGGTTTCGTCTGCGCGTTTGGTAATCACAACTTTGAGCGTGGCACGTTCATCGATGCGTTACATGTAGATAATGCCTATCGCGGTCGTGGTGTTGGTAAGCGTTTATTGTCTGAATTATCGAAGTGGTTGCAGCAATACTATTCGGATTCAGGTCTGTACCTAGAGGTGATGTCTGAAAATCACCAAGCGATTGCTTTTTATCAAGCGATTGGTGGTAAAGAAGAGCTAGAGCAAGTTTGGAATGCACCATGTGGAAGTCAAGTGAATGAGAAGGTGATTTCTTGGAGCTCTCCCGTTGAACTTGAACAGAAAACAGCAAGCATTGTGTATTCTTAGTCACTTCAAGTTGAATAATGGTTCCTTGCTCAACAGCTGCCTCTTACTGAAGTTGCTTTAAAGCTGAAGAACAAACCAAAAAGCCCCGAGCATTAAATTGTTCGGGGCTTTTTTGATTAGATTAGACACTTCAATTATTTGGCACTTAGTCGCACCATGTGATTTTTTCTTAAAACGAAGAGAGATTAACGCTTGTTCTTCAAGTAACGCTTACGACGCTCTTCTTTTTTCTTAATCTGTTGTTCGGCTTTCAGCGCAGCCGCTTCTTCAACTTCGATCAGTTCTTGTGTGATCATTTCTGGTAGCTCTAACGTTACTTTACCTAAAGT
>NZ_JBFRSN010000868.1:0-677 GCF_041473595.1 Vibrio sp. 10N.222.46.A1 | reverse complement strand
GATCATTTTCGTAGGTCGCTTTAGGGTTTGTACCACCTTGAATCCACCACTGTGCTTTCCAAGACTGGTTCGAGTACGTTACTACTTCACCGCCTAGGTAAGTCGCTGAAGAGTCCCAAGTGCCATTGTCTGGGTCAGGAGTCGGATCTGGATCCGGCGTTGGATCTGGGTCTGGTGTTACGCCACCGTCATCAGCAATTACTTCAAAAGTGAAGGTTTCAACACTTTCGCTTTCAATCGAGCTAGCCATAAACGATAGAGTTTCGTTTGCAGTGATGCCAGTGGTATCAACTACGATAGAAGCCGTGCCGTTATTTTGAATGCTTACTGAAGAGCCTTGAGTTTGAGTCAATGTCGCCGCTTCGCTTGTTGCAATCACAACTTTGTCGCCAGCATTCACTACGTTGTCACTCTTCACTAGCTCGTAGATGTCGCCTTTCAATGGTTCAACACCACCGTCGCCACCATCAATCAGCGTTAACTGACCAGAAGCACGGCTATCTTTTGAGTTGAAGAAGTTACGTGAAGGATCGTTTTGGAAATACATGTAGTGCTGCATTTCAGCGTGCCAGTCACCAATGAAGATCGCGCCATCTTTAAACTCTTCATGCCAGCCGTTAATCTCTGAAGCCAACAAGCGAGCCCAATCGTTAACGTTTGAAGCATCGATAATGATC
>NZ_JBFRSN010000867.1:0-1799 GCF_041473595.1 Vibrio sp. 10N.222.46.A1 | reverse complement strand
GTGTACGGCTACACAAGTATTGTCGAAAAGCACCCAACCATGAACTTCCCCCAGGTTCATCCCGCACAATAAGTTCGATTAAGAACAGGTTCGTTTTGAGTATTCGCTTTCTCTAACAACCACACCATTCACCGCCTCGATTTCTTCGAGGCTTTTTATTGTCTCACAGTCCCTCTCTCGCCTTAAAATCAATTTTATTAGTTACCATGGCAATACCCCTTAAAACGGCTCACCTTGAGCGTTTGAGGCTCTAGAAATAAACACCATCAGTTAATGTTAGTAAGCTTTTAGTTACTCAGAAAGATGTAGGCGAAACCCTAAACATCTAAAAAGAAAAGAAATAACTTTATTCGGCACAAAGACAGCATAACGACAACGGTGTGAAAGCTAGAGAAAAAAGGAAGAAAAGTGAAACTACAGGTACAAAAAAAGCCCCCTCAGGAGCTTTTTTATTGCGTGTTGATTATTGGCTCATATGAATCAATGATTTACCAATCAACCACTCTAATTCTTTACCACTAGCATCACCAAACTGAGTTTCAGTTAGCTTGTACAAGCGGTCGATACCGTTTGCCGCGAACTCATGTGCATTCTCAGCAGTAACGATATGATGGAAAAGTAAACGTAAGATCGCTAGGAACTCAGCATCTTCAAGTGCAGCAACCCAGCTAGCCGAAAATGCATCAAGGCCATTTTCAAAGTCAATGTGTTCCATGAACATCTTGAAAATACGACCGTCTAGAGCAGCAGTAAAATCCGTTTTCTTTGGAAAGTGATGACTTATACCTGTACGAGAAACGCCTGTTTGTTGACTCAACGTCGTGTATGACATTTTGTCGTAACCCAATCTCAATAACTGGTCTACAACGGCATCCATGATCTTCTGGATCGTGATTTCTGTATCTTCTTTACTACGCTTTGGCATATTCAGGTTCTTCTCTTTGTAAATCCATCTAACTCAACCGAATGAAGTCAGAATGAAAATCGTTATCAGCATTATGTGAGCAAGGTATTTTTTCGCAAGTATTTCCATTAAATACCCACAAATACTTTGTACGAACAATTTTACAGTGTTGCCTCTTTGGGCACTTTGTTTAATTATTCTTCGAAAATCACCTTACAATCCTAAGTCGATAAGTTTAAATAACTACTTAGAATATGAAATACCCAACGAAAAATTCATTGTATAAATAACTGTCAAGCGATAGATACTCTTATAAAATCAATCCTGGCGCAACTAAGTGAATGATATTCTGACAAATAAATAACGTACCTCTTCAGGAAAACGTGATATTAATCACATACATATTTATCGTCGCGAATATACATATTCATTAAATATCCTATCAAACAGCATAGCATACTAGTAAAAATTAGTTCAAAGATTTTGATTTTTGTAGATACAGTTCAAATTGCTCGCTAGAATAACCGCAGACTTTGTAAGAGGATTATTTATGAGCCAAGATATTGGTAACAATGATGTATGTGAGGCTTGCGGCTGCGCAGGTGAAATCGGGTTTATCATTAAAGAAGGCGACGATGTTGCCGAAGTAACGGTTTACGGTAACTCTAAAGCACTCATTGAAACTGAGTTTGCTAAGTACGTTGAGCTTGCTAAACAAGTGTCTAGCAACGTTGAGTTTGAAGCATCAGAACTGACAGAAGAAAGCACAGAATTAAATGCTCGCTTTAAGTTTGAAGTCAGCGCTGAGAAGATTATTTTCGAACTTAAGACTCGCTCTCTAGCTCGTTAATATAAGCACCAACACTCATACCAATGAAAGACGAGTTTATTTCTC